>SXUJ01000012.1 GCA_005790565.1 Planctomycetia bacterium | reverse complement strand
GATCAAAGAATCAGCGTCGCCGAACATGAACTCTGCGAGTGCCTTCGCGAGAAGGGTCTTTCCAACGCCAGAGGGTCCCACGAAGATGAAGGATCCCATCGGACGACGGGGGTCTTTCAAGCCCGCGCGCGCCTTGCGAATGGCGCGAGCGACGGCCTTCACCGCGTCATCCTGACTGACGACAGACTTGTGGAGTTCCTTTTCAAGCGCGAGGAGGCGCTCGGACTCAGACTTCTCCAACCGAGTCAACGGCACACCGGTCATCTTCGAGACGACCTCGGCGATGATCTCTTCATCGACGGTGCCGACCGTTTCGGTCATGCGTTCCTTCCACTCTGCTTGGACCTTCTCTTTGTCCTTGCGGTACTTGTCGGCAGAGTCGCGCAACTGCGCGGCGCGTTCGTAGTCCGCGTTCTTGACGGCTTCGTCCTTTTCGATCGCGAGTTTTTCGATCTTCTGCTCGAGGTCCGCAAGGTCGGGCGGCTTCACCATCGATCGAAGCCGCAATCGGGCGCCGGCTTCATCGATGACGTCGATGCTCTTGTCAGGTTGCACGCGGCCGGGGATGTAGCGACCGCTGAGTTCAACGGCGGTCCGGAGCGCTTCGTCCGTGATCTTCACGCGGTGATGCTGCTCGTACTTGGGACGAATTCCCTTGAGGATCTCGAGCGACTGCTCGGCATTGGGTGGTTCCACCGCGATGGACTGAAAGCGCCGTTCGAGCGCCGCGTCCTTTTCGACATACTTGCGATACTCGTCGTAAGTCGTCGCGCCGATGCACTGAATCTCGCCACGGGCGAGCGAGGGCTTGAGGACATTCGACGCATCGATTGCGCCTTCTGCGCCGCCTGCGCCGACGAGCGTGTGCAGTTCATCGATGAACAGAATGATGTTCTTCGCACGGCGGACTTCGTTCATCACCGCCTTGATACGCTCTTCAAACTGACCGCGATACTTGGTTCCGGCGACCATGAGGGCAAGGTCGAGGACCACCAGCCGCCGATCGTGCAGCAAATCAGGCACTTCTTGATCCACGATTCGCTGCGCAAGGCCTTCGACAATGGCCGTCTTGCCAACGCCCGCTTCCCCAAGCAACACAGGATTGTTCTTCGTGCGACGGCAAAGCACCTGAACGAGGCGCTCGATTTCGTTGGCGCGACCAATCACAGGATCGAGTTCGCCGGACTTCGCGAGTTCCGTGAGATCTCGCCCGAAGCTATCGAGTGCTGGGGTCTTACTCTTGGTGGGTCGCCGTGCCGTACCGCTTTCGCCAGGCGCGCCTTGTCCCATGCCCGCACCAGGTCCGCCGCCGAGGGGGCCTTCTTGCGGTTCCTGTGGTGAAGCGGTTTGCTCTTCGCTCTCAGCACCTGCGCCGAGGAGGTTGAGGACTTCCTCGCGGACCTCTTCAAGCTTGAGCGAAAGATTCATCAACACCTGCGCAGCGACACCGTCGTGCTCGCGCAGCAGGCCAAGCAGGAGGTGCTCGGTACCGACATAGTTGTGGTTGAGGTTGCGCGCCTCCTCGATCGCGTACTCGATGACCTTCTTCGCGCGTGGTGTTTGTGGGAGTTTGCCCATCGTGACCATTTCTGGGCCACTCTTGACGAGCTTCTCCACTTCGAGCCGCACCTTGCGCAGATCGATGTCAAGGTTCTTGAGGACATTGGCGCCAACGCCAGATCCCTCTTTGACGAGGCCGAGCAAGATGTGCTCGGTCCCGATGTACTCATGATTGAGCCGCTGGGCCTCTTGATTCGCGAGGGCCATCACCTTGCGTGCACGGTCGGTAAGTCGCTCAAACATCACTCACTCACTTTCTGCCCTCCGCGCGTATGCGGAGTGCGCTCCAGCTTCACCGGATCCGTCCGGTCTACTCATCGGATGCTAGGACAAGGCGCAATTGCCATGCCTTGTTCTACAATTTCTACTAGAGGCTCCGCCCTAGTGTTCGCCATCTCGCCTCAAGGGGTGGAACTCCGAGGAAGCAAAGTGGCGAATCCACTCCTCTTTTCGGCGATCAGCGCAGGTCGGATATGCGATTCCTTCGTAAACTCTCAAAGGTGTGGGCGAAGTCTAGGCGCGGCCCTGCCGCGGCACCTTCTCAGGAGCCATTTGGTCATGACGCACAATCTGCCTCGCATGCTTCTCGGGCTGCTCTTGTTTGTTCTTGCAACTTCTCGAGCGAGTCCCGCGCAAACTCCTTCAGAAGCGGCCTTTGCGGCGCAGGATGCGGCGCCCACGGCGGTACCTGAAGTCGTGGCAAACCTGAAACTCAAGGGACCCCGAGTCCTTCGAGGGATCGTCGCTTCATGGGACCTGCTCAAGGTGCAAGTGCTCGATGCCGCAGACAAAAATGTTCCGCCTGCCACGGTCGATGGAATCTGGAACGACGCCAGCGTGATCGAAGCATGGCGGCTCTTGAAGCGGCTGGGGCAGGCGGACGCGAAGCGATGGACGGATGTCGTCACCGTCCTCGCGGCACATCCCCAAGGTGCAGGCACCGTCCCGCAGGCTGCCGATCTGGCACGAGGTGCGGGGATTGCGCAGCCCGCGCTTGATGACGCAAAGGCGCGTGGCGAGAGCATGCTGCGCGAGTCCGAGGCAGAAGCGCGCCGCGTTGCGCTGCGTGCCCTCGCGCGGTCGAACCCGGAAGCGTCACCGGTTGTTCCGCAACAGTGGAAGACAGTGACAGCGGCGGAGTTTGACGCGAACTCCACCGCGCAACTCGATGCCGCACGGGAGTATCTCGCGCGTGCGGGCGGTGCGGGAGCCGCGTATCAGGGTGCATTCGTCACACTCTTGACCGAATACAGCGAAGTGGAGGAGAAGGCCTTCGCGGCGCGTCTCGACATGGATGTGAAGGGTGCGATCGAACTGCTTGGCGAGTCGGGCATCACGCCCCAACTCGCAGGTCGCGTTGTCTGCATCCAAACACGCGATCGCGTGCACTATCGACTCTTGCTCGAAGGGGCGCTTGACGTCGATCCTGCCGCATTTGAGTTTGGTGTCACCGCGTATCCGCCGGCAGGCCCGGTCGTGGTGCTTCCACCGATTCAATCGCCCACCGAACGAGAGTCGTACGCGGCACGGTTGCTCGGCCGTGCGGTTCTCCACTGTTTCGCGACCAATGCTCGGCTTCCAGCTTGGGCGAACGAAGCGATCCCGCTCATCCTTGCCGATCTCGCGGTTCCGAGCGCGAAGGGCGACATTCTTTGGCGAAGGCAGGGTCTCGCGACGATTCGCACGGGCGCGGCGCTGAGTGAACTCGTGAATAGCGATTACGCCAGTGCCGCATGGCGCGCGAATCGTTCGCGGAGCGAGTCCGCCGCGTATCTGTTTGGTCGTCGCGCATTTGAGGAGAATCGCCGTGCGTTTCTCTCGTGGGCGCTCGGAGTGAAGAATGGCGAGGAGCCGTCGGTGGCTTGGTTGAAGCACTTTCGCGTCGCGCCTGCCGTCTCCCTGAACGCCTCCAATCGCTGGTTCATGACGAATGATTAGGTCGTCAGCGCCCGTCCATCGAGGAGGTGAATCTGTCGCGAAGCGCGTGCGGCGATCGCTGCATCATGCGTGACCATCACGACGGTGGTCCCGGCACCATGCCTCCCCGCGAGGAGGTCGAGGATGCCGTGGCCGGTCTTCACATCGAGATTTCCGGTCGGTTCATCCGCGAGGAGGACGCGCGGTCGGTTGATCAGCG
>SXUJ01000138.1 GCA_005790565.1 Planctomycetia bacterium | reverse complement strand
TCACGGCGGCGGCGGCATTCTCCCAAGACATGGGGGCGTTCGACCGCGCCGCAGAGTACAACGAGGGCGCCGATCGCATGCGTGGCGCGATGATTCGGCACATGTGGGAACCGGAGCGCCAGCGATTCGCGCGCATGGCAACCCCACTCCAGGATGGAACCTATCGCCTCGACATGACACTCGATGCAAGCGCGTTCAGTCTCTTCGCCTTCGGCGCGCTTGCACCGAATGATCCGCGCGTCGTGAGCCAAATGACGCAGGTTCGCGAACGACTCTGGGTGCAGACGCCCGTCGGCGGTCTCGCGCGATATGAGCATGACTACTACCACCAAGTGGAACATGTGAAACTGCAGGAAGTCCCCGGAAATCCGTGGGTCATCTGCACACTCTGGTACGCGGAGTGGCTCATCGAGCGCGCGGAGACGCTCGCGCAATTGGAAGAAGCGCTCCCATATTTTCACTGGACTGCTGATCGCGCATTCCGATCGGGCGTGCTCGCCGAACAGTTCGATCCGTACTCGGGCGCAGCGATCTCCGTTAGTCCGCTGACATGGAGTCATGCGACAGTGATGACCGCGCTCTTGAAGTACATCCTCAAGCACGCGCGCCTCACCGGGAAACCCTCGGGCACCCTCGCTGAACTGGCCCTCAGTCGCGAAGTCTGAATGTTCTCGCGATCGTCGCCACCCCTTCGCCGGTGACGAATCCCCCGCCACGGAATAAGCGAGAGCGAGCGAGAGCCGCGCCTACACCAACGATTCCAAATCAGACTCAGCGCGGCGCAAGTCGCGAGCGCTCAAGACTCCCGCGCAACATCACTCGCGGTTGCCAAACATCATCGCGATGCGGAAGACAAGTTTGAGTGCTTCAATGAAGACCCACGCGAGCGTGACAATCAATCCGAAGGTCAACAGCCACTCCATTGCCTTTGGCGCACCGCTTTGCGCGGCCTGTTCGACCTGCTGCAGATCCACGAGGAGCCAAAGGGCCGCGACAATCAGGACGAGGGCGTTGATTCCAAGCCCGATCAGGGCTGCCGATCCGCCCTCCATCGCGCTTCCGAGCGAGAGGAATGGAATCCCTGCGCCAAACAAGCTCATGATGAAGGAAGCGAGATAGGTGAGCGCAATCCCAACCGTCACCACGCCGAGGATCGAAGTAAAGCGCGGCCCTGCGCGAATGATGTTGAACGAGTGCAGCGAGAGCATCGCCGCCATGGACGCGCCGGTCACGATGAAGGCCTGAATCGCCACTCCAGCGCCCGCCTGAATGCCTTGGGCGGCGAGGATGGAGTCAAGAAGATACGCCAATCCTCCCATCACAAATCCCTGCGTCATCGCGTAAATCGGCGTTCCAATCATGGCAAACGCCGGCTTCGCCATGATCGCGAAGTACAGAATGATCGTCATCACGAGCGCGATGATGTTCACCATCATCAGCGAGCCAGGATTCGCCGCAGTCACGAAGTACCCAACCGTCCCCGTGGCAAGGGCGAGGAGCGTACAGAAGCCCGTCTTGTCCATCACCCCCGCGATCGACACGGTCGTCGAGCGCGCCGAAGAGCGAACTTCTTGCGCCCCAAACACACGATTGAGAGATGAGTCAGAGAGAACGGGGTTGGTTGATTGCAAGATCGACATTGAGATCCTCGTCCACGCGAACCGTATCGAGCCATGAAGACACAAAGACAAGTGCCGCGCGCTCGGCCAACGAGCGCACGGCACGGATGATAGGCAAGTTCAGAAAAGATTCCACTCCGCCGAGGCTACAGGACTTCGGCCGCGAGGCTTGCAAGATTGGATCGTTCCGTCTTGGACAGAGAGACATGGCCAGCCACACGCTGGCCCTTCATTCGCTCGATGCAGTGGCTGAGCCCATTCGAGAGCCCATCGAGGTATGGATTGTCGATCTGACACACATCTCCACACAGCACGATCTTCGTACCCTCGCCGACGCGAGAGACGATTGTCTTGACTTCGTGTGGCGAGAGGTTCTGCGCTTCATCCACGATCATGAACTGGTGCGGAATCGATCGTCCGCGAATGTAGGTGAGTGGTTCAAGAATGATCTTTCCACTCGCCATGAGTTGATCAAGGCGCTGCTCGGTCGTTCGACTCTCGACCTCCGAAACATGCGCACCGCGTGTGGAAAGAAGGTAGGAGATGTTGTCGAAGATCGGCTGCATCCACATCGACAACTTCTCATCCTTGTCACCCGGTAGATACCCGATGTCGCGACCGAGCGGCATGATCGGACGAGCCGTCAGCATCTTGTCGAAGCGTTCTTCGCGCAAAGTCTTGTGCAGCCCACTCGCGAGCGCGATGAGCGTCTTGCCCGTCCCTGCCGGCCCCGTGAGCGTGACGATTTTCACTTCATCATCGAGCAACAATTCCATCGCCATCGTCTGCTGCACATTACGCGCCATGATGCCGTAGATCGGCTTGCGCGGTCCCGTCACGGGGATCACATGCCCCGTGTCAGCGAGCATCCGACCTAACCCCGTGTGGCTCTCATCAAGTTCATCGATGAAAAGCAGAAACTGATTTGCGGTCGACTCAATCTTGAGTCGATGGACGCCATCTGGCGTCGTCCCCTCATACGCGTCGAATCGTGTGACGAGAATCTGTCGCTCGTCGTAGAGCTCATCGATGAGATCGCCGGGCACGCGAACAGTGAGATAGCCAGAATGGAGATAGTCGGCGGAGACGCGATCCGCTTCGAAGTCTTCCGCAGGAATGCCAAGCGCGTCGCTCTTCACGCGCGCAGCGATGTCCTTCGAAATGAAGATGGTGCGCTTGCCACCCGCATGGAGCGACGCGGCGACGGAGAGAATCCGATTGTCATTGATCGCAAGATCGAGCGTGAACGACGGCGATTTCACGGCATCGCAACGGTCGATCCGAATCGACCCGCCCTGCTCGTTCCACCGCACGCCTCCGAAGAGTGCGCCTTGCTCGCGGAGTCGGTCCAACGCGCGAATCGTCTGCCGTGCGTTGCGCCCCGTTTCGTCGTTGTTCTTCTTGAATGTGTCGAGTTCTTCAATCACCGTCAGCGGAATGACAACCTCGTGCTCGGCAAACTTGAACAGCGAGTTGGGATTGTGAAGAAGCACATTCGTATCGAGCACGAAGTGCTTTCGAACTCCCGGTTGCGTGATCGAATCGCTCGCTGCGCTCAAAGTCTGTCGAGCGCCCTTGTCAACAGCTTCGTCCATGCCGAGAACAGATTCGACATTCGCGCTACCACTTGTACCTGCGTCCATGCGGGTCCTCGCTGCCATTGCATGCTGAATCATGCTGGCTCATGTGTTGTCTGACAAAGGAAGAGTCGCAAGACAAACCCTTGCTTGCCTAATGGGATAGTCCATCACGCGGAGCGCCCTTTCAAGGGGAACCGTGGCTTTCTCATCAAAAGTCCGCGAAATCTTCGTGCGTAAGCCGAAGCTCCGATTCACACCGTCCGGAGGACTTCCTGGTCGGCATCCGAGATACGCACCTCAAGCGCGATGCCTCGCGCGGCGCTTTCCTCCCGGATGCGCCGCGCGTACTGCGGGAGGTAGCCGCGCTCGGTGCTCGTGTGACCCGCGAGTAGCACCTCGACGCCGCGTTCGCGCGCGGCGATCGTTTCATGATGCGACAGTTCACCAGTCAGAAAGAGTGTCGCTCCCGACGCAACCGCAGCATCCATGAGCGAACCCCCGCTTCCCGCGCAAACCGCAACGCGGCGGTGCTGCGTGTCGGATTGACCCAATCGACCCGCTCGTTGAATCATCGGCAACTTAAGAAAGGCCTTGGCCCGCGCGGCAAGTTCCGAACCCGTCGCAGGGGCCGCAAGGTCCATGACCCGACCGGTGCCTTGCGCCGCGTCTGGCCGAGCCTCCATCTTCATGATGTCGAATGCCGGCTCCTCGTGTGGATGCGCGCCGCGGAGGGCTGCGAGCACACTTCGAAGCGAGCTCGCCGAGCAAGGCACTTCGAGTCGCAATTCTCCGACGCGCTCGAGCTTCCCTCGGGTGCCAACGACTGGATGCGTCGACGCGCCGGGCAGAAAAGTGCCCATCCCATGCGCGGCGTACGAACACGAGCTGTAGTCCCCAATGTGCCCCGCACCGCTTGCGCACATGGCATCACGCACACGATCGGCTGCATCACCGGGAACGAAGACAACTATGCGGTACGCCTGGCGCGGATCGAGCAAGGATGCGTGATGGAGCGGCGCAACCGCACCGTTGCCCAAGCACCCAATCAGCCAATCGTTGACGCCGCCTTGCACGCTATCAAGCGCGGTGTGCGGCGAATAGACCGCGATACCCTTTCGCACGGCTTCCATCGCAACGCGTGATTGCCACGAAGCGCCGTCGAGTCGATCGAGGGGCTTGAAGAGCAACGGGTGGTAGGCGACGCAAAGATCGGCACCGCCTCGCTCGGCATCCGCGAGTACCTCGGGAAGGAGATCGATCATCAAGCAGACACGCCGAATTGGTCTGCCGTCACCCGCGATGTGCAATCCGACTTTGTCCCAAGGCTCGGCAAGCGCGTGTGGCGCGAGCGAGTCGAGCAGCGCCACGACACTAGTCAATGAATCCGGCGACATCGGCGCACCTCAACTCGCGGCGATCAACATCCCTGCACCGAGAACGCCCGCGAGGTCGTTCAAGTCGCTCCCACAGACTTCGCACGCGCGGCAGACACTGGGAAAAACCACGCGCTCGAACTGCTTACGAACCCTTGTGACATACGGCTTTCCGAGCGACTCCGCCAGTCCGCCGCCAATGATAACCGTGTCAATCGCGAGGACGGTGACGAGATTCGCAATCGCGAGGCCGAGCAAGTCTGCGCTCTGGTTCACGACTTTTTGCGCCAGTTCGTCGTTGCGCTCGTAGGCCTTCGCGATCATCGCGCTGCTGATGCTTCCCTCCTCATCGCCCTTTCCATCCGCAGCTCGATCGCGTAGCAAATCGTGCAACACAGAATCTGGGTACATCGGAAGTAACCGACGCAGTGCGTTCACAACTCCTGTGCGGGAACAAATGTCTTCGACGGTCATGAATCCTGGCTGGCCGCCGGGGAAGAGCACGACATGACCGATCTCTCCTGCGGTATGAAAGGGTCCGCGCCAAAGTTTCCCGCCAAGCAGCAGCCCACCACCAACACCGGTCCCAACCCAAACCGCAAGCACATTCTTCTTCCCTCGCGCAGCTCCAAGCTGCGCCTCGCCCCACACCGCCACATTCACATCATTATCAAGCGCGACTGGAAGTCGAAACTCTTTCTCCAGTATCTCGCGCAGCGGGACATTCTCCCAGCCGAGGTTGCCCGCCTTGATCACCAAACCTTTCGACACATCCACCGCGCTAGGTGCTCCAACGCCTACACCGAGCAGTAAAGATGGGTCGCGCTTCGCGTCATCCATCGCGCGCCAAACCGCTTCGACGATTCGCCGCACAACAACCTCTCGACCATCGCTTGCCTTCGTCTTTCGTTTACATCGACCGACGACCGTGCCGTCGCAGTCGAGAATACCAACGCTGATGTTTGTGCCTCCAAGGTCTACTCCAGCGACAACCTTGTCCTTCGCGATCTTCATGCGCGCAATTGTACTCAAGCGCACGAATCCGCCGAGCCTCCCGCGTCGCAATGCTGGACTCACGCTCCCGAGAGGTCAGACTTTTGCTATCTTCGATGCCTCCGTATGGCGCTCCAGTTTCCCGCGCCCCGAGATGCATGAAGGGTCCATGATCAAAGCATGAGCGCACAAGAACTTTCCACTCAAGATGTCCGTCACATCGCGAAACTGTCGCGACTCGCGCCCAATGACGCGACCGTTGATTCGATGCGCGCGACGCTCTCCTCCATTCTCGGGCACATCGCGAAGCTCTCGACGGTTGATGTTGCAGGCGTGCAGCCCATGGCGCACCCCCTCTCCATTTCCAATCGACTCGATGCGGATGAGGCGGGAGAAACACTGCCTATCGAGCAGGTCCTCCTCAATGCGCCGGCGAGAGTCGAACGGTTCCTTGCCGTACCCAAAGTGCTCGATGAGGGCGGCGCGTGACGACACAGGCGCACGCATGCGACGGACTTCACACGATCGCCCAACAAGTCCGTTCTGGAACGGTCACCGCAAGCGCGCGCGTGGAGTCCTGTCTCGCGCGCATCGAAGCGCGAGGCGCGCAGATTCATGCTTTCAATGAGGTCCTTGCGGCCGACGCGCGCGCTGCCGCCTTGCGCATTGACGCATGTGTGCAGCGTGGTGAATCCCCAGGGCCGCTCGCGGGCGTCGTGCTGGCGATCAAGGACAACATCGCGACGAAGATCGGACACACCACCTGCTCGTCGCGCTTTCTCGAGAACTACCGCTCGCCGTTTGACGCAACCGTCATCCAACGACTCGAAGCTGCTGGTGCAATTCTGATCGGCAAGACGAATCTGGATGAGTTCGCGATGGGATCAAGCACGGAGAACAGTGCGTTTGGCCCGACGCGGAATCCGTGGGATCCCTCGCGCGTCCCGGGCGGAAGCTCAGGCGGAAGCGCTGCTGCGGTGACCGCCGGATTCTGCGACGCTGCGCTCGGCTCAGACACAGGAGGTTCGATTCGACAGCCCGCGAGCCTGTGTGGCTGTGTTGGATTCAAGCCAACTTACGGCCGCATTTCCCGATACGGACTCGTCGCCTTTGGCTCAAGCCTCGATCAGATTGGACCCTTCGCGCGGGATGTCCGCGGGTGCGCCGAACTGTTCGCCGCGATGTCGGGCAGCGATCGACTCGACTCCACAACCGCTCCGCTCGAAGTCCCCGATTGCCTGACACAACTCGACGAGCCGCTTCGAGGTTTGCGCGTGGGCGTTCCGCGAGAGTACCGCAGTGATGCGAACTCGCCGGCTGTCGCGAGCGTCCTTGAGGATGCGATCAACGCATATCGATCACTTGGCGCGACGATCATTGATGTGGAGCTTCCGCTCACGGATGTGGGAATCTCGACTTACTATGTAATCGCGCCGGCGGAGGCATCGAGCAATCTCGCTCGATTCGACGGCATTCGGTACGGCAAGCGAGCAGAGATGGCGGCGGGCGATGGGCTTGAGGAGCTCTACGCGAAGAGTCGAAGCGAGGGCTTCGGCCCCGAGGTCCAGCGGCGCATCATGCTTGGGACCTATGTCCTGAGTTCGGGCTACTACGACGCGTACTACAACCGAGCGCTGCAAGTCCGACGCCGCATTCGCGAAGAGTTTGATCGCGCGTTTGAACGATGCGATGTGCTCCTCGGACCCACCTCACCGATCCCAGCGTTCGAGATCGGCGGCAAGTCTGATCCATGGGCGATGTACCTGTGTGATGTCTACACGGTGAACACCAATATCGCGGGTATCCCAGGCATCTCCCTCAACGCTGGGTACTCGCAAGAAGGCAGCGTTTCCCTTCCCATTGGCATGCAACTTCAAGGCCCTGCATTCAGCGAATCCCTGCTCCTGCGCGCCGCGCGCATGCTTGAACGAGCGCTTCCGCCCGTCTATCCGGCTTGACCTATTGCTCGCGCTCGATCGCAAGTCCTGCGACGAGCGTGCGAAGCGGGCTCGACAGCGCGTGTGCGGGTAGGTCCTTCCAGCGCACACACTTTCGTGGCAGTTTCATGGCTGACTTCGGGAAGCTTGAAGGCGAGCGCGAAGCGTCAAAGATGTGGAACTCGACGGCGCGATGGGTCGTTTGAAAGAGGACTCGATCGCGCACGTGCAATTCCGCACTCGACAGACCAAATGCCTTGGCAACAGATGCACGCGAGAGTTTCTTCGCACTCTCGACTGTTGGTGGTTGCCACATCGAACCCCAGAGGCCACTCGGTGATCGTTGCTCAAGCAGAAGTCCGCGCGAACTCACAGAGAGAGCCGTAAACATATAGACCCGCGAGCGAACTGCGCGGCGCTTGGGTAATGGGATTGCTTCTGTCATGTCCTCCGCACGCGCCTTGCAACACTTCTGCAATGGACACGCACTGCAGTTGGGGGAACGGCGTGTGCACACAGTTCCACCAAGTTCCATCAATGCTTCGTTAGAGACACCGGGACTGCGACTGACTTCCGCGAATCGCTCCGCTTGATTCCAACACCACTGCACCGCGAGGCGGTCGTCGGCACTTCGTGAGACTCCGCCGAGCCGCAAGAAGACGCGAACAACATTCGCGTCCACGATGGGCGCTCGCTCACCTGCAACAATCGACGCAACGGCGCCCGCGGTGTAGCGACCAACTCCAGGCAACCCCTGGAGCGCCGAAACAGATGTTGGAGTCGCCCCGCTGTGCTCCCGCACAATCATCATCGCTGCGTTGCGGAGCAGGCGCACACGGCGGTAGTAACCAAGCCCTTCCCAGGCGGAAAGTGCTCTCGACTCCTCACTGCTCGCGAGGTGCCTCGGAGACGGAAACTTGGCCATGAACCGCGGCCAGTGATCAACGACGCGCGCGAGCTGCGTCTGTTGCAGCATGAACTCACTGACGAGGGATCCCCACGGTGTGCGATCACTGCGCCACGGCAGTTCGCGCCCCCGCTCGTCAAACCAAGAGATGAGGGATTTGGCGATCCATCCGACCGAAAGTTGCGAATTGATCTCATAGCTCGAACCCTTACAGGGCGCGTGTTCTGCGTCACTTTGCCGTGAGGAAGCGCGTTTCATGCTCGGGGATTCAACATCGCAGGACCTGACTTCCCTTGCGGCAAGTTGGGGTGTCGGGTAGCGTATCCCCCCTCGGAAGGCAAGCCGCCGACCCTTGGAGCCCACTATGTCAAAGATGTTCTACTCACTGTCTGAGGCCGCACAAAAACTTCGGAAGTCCGAGGCTGCTGTGCTCTCGATGTCGGAGAAGGGTCTCATCCAGAAGAACATGCACGAGGGACAGGTGAAGTTCCGCGTTGAGCAGATCGACCTCCTCGCCGACGCCGAGCCGTCGCTTGGACACAGCGGCGCACCGATCGGATTGGCTGACACAGGAAGCGGCGCGCCGATTCATGTCGCGCCCTCGAAGCCATCGAGTTCGCTCCTTGAAGAGTCATCCATTGGCCTTGCAGACAGTGCGGCAGCAAGCAGCGCGGGCAAGCGCTCGCTCGCCAACGACGACACTGGGATCAGCATCTTTTCAGGCGGAAAGGGTGGCTCACAGGGCGGCGCGGAGCTGGGCCTTGAAGCAGTCGGTAGCGGATCGGGACTCCTCGATCTCACCCGCGAGAGCGAAGAGACCGCGCTCGGCGCGGAACTCATCGAAGGCGTGTACGGCAGCGATGGCGCGAATGATCTGCCACCGCCGGGCGCAAGCGGGATCTTTGAACCAGTCGGCGGCGGCGCGGGCTTCGGTGGTTCGGGTAGCCAGGGCGGATCTCCCTTCCCCGTCGCAGTGGAAATCTACGATGGTGGTTGGAGCGGCGTCGGCATCGGCCTCATGGCTGCTGCGGTCATCGCACTCGTCTGCGTCGCTATCTCAGCGATCGCCCTGACAACCGGTGGGAGTTCACAGCTTGCGACATTCTTCGCCGAGAGCATGCTCGTTTGGGTCGGTGGACTCGCGGGTGTGACTGCGGTGTTTGGCGTGCTCGGATTCTTCCTCGGTCGTGCGACCGAGTGAGCGTTTCTGCGCCCGTCGCAGGAGCCGACATTTCTCGCATCCAAGGATCTTGATGCTTCTGACGCGATACGGATTCCGCGAATGGTTCATCATCAGCCTCATCGCAGCGACGGTTGCGGCGGTGGCCGTCTCCTTCGCGATTTACTGGCTCTTGATTTCGATTGGCGTCCTTTGGCTCGCACTCGCGTCGTTCTTCCGCGATCCCCTCTTTCGTCGGCCAGCCACCGACAACCCTGCTGACCTTGTAAGTCCTGCCGACGGGCTCGTCAGCGCGATCATCGAAGTCGAACAACATCCCGCGACGCGAGGCATGCCGGCCACCATCGTGCGGATCTATCTCTCCGTGTTCGATGTCCACATCAATCGCGCGCCATGTGCGTGCACGATTGAGGCGATTGAACACGCCCCTGGGAAGTACCTCGATGTTCGCATCGAAGAAAGTGCGGCGGTCAACGAACATCTCCTCATGCGATGCGCAACAACAAAGGGCGTGCCGTTTGGGGTGAAGCAGATCGCGGGAAAGGTCGCGCGCATGATCGTCAACCCGCAGGTCGTCGGAAACGCGCTCACGCGCGGAGAGCGCTACGGCATGATCAAGTTTGGATCAACCACCGAATTGATCTTCCCGCGCGCGAACATCGAAACCCTCATGGTCACGAAGGGGCAGCGCGTGAAGGGCGGCGTGAGCGTGCTCTTACGCGCTCATTCGTAAGACGCGCCGGCTCACGACTCTTCATCATCCGCAGCAAGGGCGGGGAAAGTAAAGGTGCTCCGATGATGAATGCGAATGATGCGATGCATCTGTTCGGCAAAGACCGGACGGAGTGAGTCAATCAGCGTTGCAAGATCCTCTCGGAACGCTTCACTTCCATGACGGAAGAAGAAGAACACGGCCATGCACTCCCCCGCGAAGTGCGCTGGGAAGGCGATGAGTTCGGACTCTTCGAGCACGCTCGCCTCGACCCCGAGCGCCTTGACAAAGTCCGCGGTATCTGCGAATCGAAAGAGATCGTCGCCTGCTGCGAGGCGGTCACAGACTTCGTTGGAGAGGCGGTGCAACAGCGGCTCTGCGGTTGCGCGCGGGCAATCATAGTTCACATACGCGCCAAGCCCCCACTGCGCGGGCTTTGATCCCGGAAGGAACACCGCCGCGTTTGTCGCGCCTGTCTTCGTCAACATGTACTCGAGCGAAGTGCGCAGCAGGTCCTCTGGGTCGAGTTCCTGCGAAATCAATCCGCGGAACTCTCCTGCCGCTTTCACTTGATCGACCTGCGCTGAAGGAGTTTCCTTTTCGTGCTTGGTGACTTGCACAATGGACTTCGGAGACTCGGACGCGACGGCGCGTGCGGAGGCAAGATCGTGCAACCGCGCCTGACGGGCGTTCCGTTCGCGCTCAAGGCAAGCCGCCGCGATCGCGCTGCGCAATCGACGAGGCGCTTCCTCGCTCTCAAGGTCGATCCAATCACGATACCCCTCGCGCATCGCAGTCAGGAGCGATGCGCTGCGCGGTCGCGGTCCGGCAATCACCAGATGCGTGCCGTGGGAAAGTCGACGCACTCGACCGGCGAGCGAGTCGCGCCGACGAGCGGGCAACTCCACACTCACGACCACCACTTCAGCGGCGGTCGCAGCGAGTTGCATCAGCGCGGTTGCCTCACATCCCACGAATGCAATGTGAAACTCCCCCGCGGGAAGTGATCCCTCAAGTGTGAGGCGTGCGACTTCACCGAATCCGACGCAGAGCACGCTAGTTTTCAGCTGTGCGTCGCGCGAGGCGGGCTCTCCCGCTGGGTTGAATCCATGATCAAAGTTCTGCGCGTCCATGCGCTCCTCCTCAGCCTTCAAATCCCTCTCGGGCGGACGCGGAACGACGCGTCGACGAGTGGGCTCTAGCCTTGGATTCGGCACGGAAAGGCGCGACTTTCACCCGTACTTGCGATTCGAACGCCCAAATCGCGTTTTCAGTTCGCTCTGTGAGGATTAGCCGTTCGCGTTTCCCAGATCGTGACTGCTTCGGGCTCGCGAGGGTAGATCGGAACGAGTGCAATCGGATCGAGGACCTGCCCCGCGCGCTCACATTCGCGCGCGACCGAAAGCAGCGCGTGACCGTCGGCACAAAGTGCCTCGGACGCGACGAAGCGTGCGATTGCCTCGTCTCGAAGACTCGGGTGCAGATGCTCATCGTGCATCAGCGCAATCGATGCTCCGCTCGCATGGGCGCCCAGGGCATCTATGCATGAGATGAGCGTTTCGACTCCGCCAACCTGAGGCTCGTGGGCGAACTTCCATCGCCCTTCCCGATAGAGGCAAGGCGCGAACCACGCGCTCTCCTTCTTGCAGGCAAGTGCGACGATCGTTTCGGCTCGACTACTCGTCTTGCGCAGCGCCTCCGCCTCGATCCACGCGGACGGAACGGCGATCACCTGAATGCCCAGCGCCGTCGCAATGCACTTCGCTGTAGCGATCGACACGCGAACACCCGTGAAACTGCCTGGCCCCACCGCCACCGCGACCGTGTTGATGTCCGACTTCGAGACGCGACTCTCGGCAAGCAACGCATCGAGTTCAACAAAGAGCGCATCATCCCCGTGGGTTGCTTGCCCCGAGAAGGAGCGAACGAAAGTTCGCGATCCCACTGCAATCGCCACGCTTGCGCGCCGTTGCGTGAGGTCCATGGCGAGGAGCACGGACATGGCCTACGCCCCCTCGACTCTGAGGAAAGACGCGATCGGCACTGCTTGCTCGATTGCCTGTGTGGCGGTCGTGACGCTCGCCGACAGGTCAATGGGAAGCACGCGCCCTTGCGCGTGGTCGCTGGCAAGTGTCACGAGATTTCGAAACGGCGCCTCCGCACCGTCGGCCACATACATATGCCCGATGACGAACAATTGGACACGCCACTCTGCCGCCAAACGCGCAAGCGAGGTCGGCGAGTGCCCACGACCCCAGGTCATCAAGAACGCCGCACCAGCTGGTCCCTCGTAGTCCGCGTCGACGAGGTCTCGTTCGAGCACGCCGAAGTCGAACTCGTTCAGGTATGCCTCACCCGGTAATGAATGTGAGAAGAGCAACCCCTGTTCGGTGCGCACGGCAATGGACATTGCGGCGATGAAGCCATCAAGCGCGTCGGCCACGGAGTCTGCGTCGTCGCCAAAGACCCACTCAAGACCCGCGCTGAACTTCATCGTCTGATCCCCGCCACCCTTGCTCACACCATGCCCGCGATACTGCGACAGTTCGTGATTCGCGAGTACGGGGTGGACTTGATCGGGAAACGCGATCACGAGCTCTGCGACGCGTCCAAGCATCTGAAAGGACATGTCAAGCCCATTCACGAGCCGATCGCCGTGGATGAGTTCGTGCAGCACGACATGATTGTCCGCGCTCCGCTCAAGTCGCGCGAGGTCGCAAACTGCTTCAAAGTGCGGCAGATTGTCGTGGAGGTCGCCAGTGAGAAGGAGCCGCCCCGTCGAAGGGAGCACGACGCAAGAATGCTTACGCCAACGGCACGCCCGCATCCTGAGGGTTGCCTCTTCAAACAGCTCGCAAATCGCCTCAGCGTTGCGCATCCAAGCGCGCCGGCGCCCATCCACCGCACTCATTTCGCCGTACTTTCCGTCGCAAGAAGCGTGAACGGAACGCGACCACTTCCCGTCGCGGTCGTCAGTTCAAGTTCACCTTCGATCGGACCCAAGGCCCCCGCGATCGGTTCAAGTTTCACTACGATCGTTGCGCCATCCGCGCCATGCGGGGCGACGGAGACAAGTGTCGCGGTGACCGAACTTGTGAGTGATCGCACTGCTTGCACTTCGCGAAACCTCGGATTCGTGATCTGCCCGCGCATGGGCGGGTTGTAGTGCTCAAGATCAATCGAGATTTGTGCGGGACTTCCCACCGACGCGAACTCTGCGTCGGCGAGCTGATCCTTTACGATCCAGAATCGAGCGTGCCGCGCGGCATCCGCTTTCGAACCAGTGCACTCATCACGCACGCGAAGTGGAATGGATGGGCAACCCGGATGATCCGTG
>SXUJ01000137.1 GCA_005790565.1 Planctomycetia bacterium | reverse complement strand
GAGTTAGTCGGGGCAGCCGGAGTTGAACCGACGACCTTCTGGACCCAAACCAGACGCTCTACCAAGCTGAGCTATACCCCGAGCGTTGAGCCGCACAGTGTAGTGGGTTGTCGCCCCGAGAATGAGAACTCTCTCTTCGAGTTCTGCGTAGGTCCGAAAGAGCACGAATGGGGTGAGGATTGTCCGGCTTGGCAAGGTTCTCTACCACTGCCAAGCCCCGGAAACGCGAGAACAACTCCCAACTCAGGAGGCACAATGGACTTCGGAACCGATTCACTTGGAAGCGCGAGGGCTGGGTCCGATCGCAGCCGAGCAGCAGATCGAATGGTCGAAATGTCACCCGCGCGCGTCGGCGGATTTCGGTCGACCGCGCAGACCACTCCCGAGCCGAGTTTTCGACCTACGGGGCGCATTCGCCGAGAGCTCTGTGCGGCTCCTGGGTCGTTTGTTTGGCATGACCTTCACTCCTCGGACGCAGTGGAAAGCGGTGCATTCCTTCGCAACATGTTTGGTTGGTACTCCAAGACGCTCGGTCGCCGCACGCTCTTCACGCAGGGCGTGCTCCATGTCGCGGGAATCGTCGCGGTTGATTCGGATCCGAACTCACATCCCGGCATTTGGCGGCCGCATCTTCGTGTGGCGAATGTGGACGACTGTGTCGCTCGCGCCCGGGTCCTCGGCGGCACCGTGATCAAGGCGGCAGAGGGCATTCCTGGGCTCGACCGCCATGCTGAGATTTGTGATCCGATGGGCGCATCACTCGTGGTTGCCGACGGAGCACTCGATCGCCGTACGGTCGGGGAGTCCACCATCTCTTGGGATGAACTACATACCCGAGATCCCCGTATCAGCGCCTCCTTCTGGACCTCGCTCTTTGGTTGGACAACCGATTGGATCGTCACAGGCAGTGAGCCGATCGGCGTGTTTCTCAACGGCGGTGAGCGCGTCGCGAGTTTCCGCCAGACCACAAACTCGGTCTTCGATCGAGCGAGCCGCTGGGTTCCATTCATTCAGACGCCAACCACGGCAAGTGCGTGCGCGATCGCGACGGGCCTTGGTGCGGTTGTCACGACTCGGTTGGCGACGGATCCGCTGCTCGGCGACGCTGCCATCCTCCGCGATGCCGGCGGTGCGGAAGTCGGCATCTGCGAGCGCACGCAAGCAAGGGGGTGATCATCACTCCTCGTCAAGCACGAGTGATGCGACGGTCTTCTCTTCCTCCGCATCATGGGTGCGCAAGATCTGTCGCTCCCGATCCGCCGCGAATTGACTGGTGTACAACTCAAAGTAGCGACCCCGTTTGGCGAGCAACTGCTTATGCGTGCCTTGCTCGGCGATTCGTCCTCGATCGATGACAAGAATGAGATCGGCGCGCCGAATCGTTGAGAGCCGATGCGCCACGACGAGCGCGATGCGCCCTCGAAGGACTTCATCCACACCGCATTGCACAAGTTGCTCTGTCGCCGTGTCAACTGAGCTCGTCGCCTCATCCATCACGAGGATTTCAGGATCGCGCAGAACCGCGCGTGCGAGTGCGACGAGCTGACGCTGGCCGGTCGACAGGCGTTCGCCGCCCTCACCAACATCCGTCTCGTACCCATGTTCGAGCGCGAGAATGAAGTCGTGCGCACGGACGCGTTGGGCCGCGAGTTCGACTTCGGCATCTGTTGCGTGAAGCCGTCCGTAGCGAATGTTCTCTCGCACGCTTCCTGCGGTGAGGTGGGCCACTTGGGGGACCAACCCCACACGCTCCGTAAACCACGCAAGCGGGCGATCACGGAGATCAACGCCGTCGATGGCGACGCGACCGGAGGTTGGTTCGTAGAAGCGTGTCGCGAGCGCGACGATCGTGCTCTTCCCACCGCCCGTCGCGCCCACGAGCGCGACGGTCATGCCGCGCGTCACGGTGAGCGAAAACCCTTCGAGCACCGGCACGCCAACACGGTAGGAAAAGTCCACTGCATCAAATCGCAGTTCAAGGATGCGTGGCGCCGTGGGTGTCGTGACATGCGGCGCGTCCTTGATGGACGGTTCGGTTGCGAGGAGCGACTGAATGCGTTCTGCGGCGCTCGACGCGTTCAAGATGTCCGCAAAGCGTTGCGAGAGTTCTTGTACCGGTTGCGCGTAGAGCGCGGCAAACTGCATGAACGCGATGAGCATGCCGAGCGTCACTCCCTCCGCCGCAAGCACATCGCTCGTGCCGCGCCAGAGCACGAGCGCCCCCGCAGTGGCGGCGAGCGCGGTCATCAAGGGAACATAGATGCTCGAGAGAATGGCGCTTCGCATCGCCCAGAAATTCATCGTCGTCGAGAGCTCCTGAAAATCGGCGAGGTTCTCCTCCTCTCGCGCGAGCGCCTTGGTGGTCTTCGCGCCGAGGAGCATTTCTCCATAGGACGCGGTCATCGCGCTCGAGATTCGGCGCGCGTGGCGACCCGACGCAATGAGCAACCGTTGAAACGCAATACAGATCACGGCCATGACCGGCACCGCAGCGAGTGCCCAGACGGCGAGTCGCGCGTTGGTCACGAACATCGTGGTGGTGACGGCGAGCACGATGGCCGTGCACCACGCGAAATCGAGCAGACACCATGGAAGGAGGCCGGATACTTTCGAGCAATCGCTCGTCAATCGACTCACAAGCCAGCCCGTTGGCCGAACATCGAAGTACGCCTGCTCCAGCTCCTGAAGCTTGGCGAAGCAATCTCGGCGAAGCAGGTGTGCGGTGTTGGTTGCGAGTTTCCCCGCAGCGTCGATGAAGACCCACACCCCAATTGCAAAGAGCACGAAGAGCCCCGCATACGCGATGAGCGTCGGTGTGAGAACGGCGTCTGGGCCCTTGCGCGCCTCATCAATGATGCGCGCGACGAAGAGCGGCAGCGCGGTCTCAATGGCTGCGACGATGATGCCGCCGACAAGTAGCCCTGTGATGGCGCGTGGCGACGCGCGCGCCCGTTCCAGAATCGGTCGCCACACACCCAGGCTGAATCGCGCGTGCGAGTCGTCCACTCGATGGACTTCACTCATGACGCGACCTCCGATTCTGCTTCGACGACATCGACTTCGGTCTGTATCTGCCAAAGCGTTCGATAGAGCCCCGGTTCCTGGGTGAGTGCCGTGTGCGTGCCGCGCTGGAGAATGCGGCCTCCATCGATCACGAGAATCAAGTCAGCGTCGACGACGGCAGAGAGCCGGTGCGCGATGATGATCCGCGTTGGCCGTGCCTCTTGTTCGCGCAATGCCGTGAGGATGGAGACTTCGGTGTGCATGTCGACGGCGGAGAGCGCATCATCGAGAACAAGCAACCGAGGGCTCGAGACGAGCGCTCGGGCGAGCGCGACGCGCTGGCGTTGCCCACCCGAGAGCGTCATCCCCTTTTCGCCGACAACGGTTGCGTAGCCTTCCGGAAACCCAAGAATCGTCTCGTGGATGCACGCCGTGTTGGTGGCTGCTTCGAGTGCGTCATCATGGGCCGATGCAGCGCGAACGCCCGCGAGAAGATTCGCCTTGAGTTGCTTGGAGTAAAGGAATGGTTGCTGGAGGACGACTCCGGCGTGCTTGCGAATCGACGCCCGCGGAATGTTGACGAGTGACTCCCCGTCGACGGTGATACTGCCGCTCGAAGGCTCCATGAACCGCAGCAACAGCTGAACAATTGTCGATTTCCCCGCGCCCGACGGGCCGACGAGCGCGAGTGTCTTGCCTGAGGGGATCTCGAAGGAGATGTCCTCGAGCACCTTCGCACCGCCGGGGTACGCGAAGCAGACATTGGAGAACACAACATGCAACCCGCGCGCGTCGCTCGCGCATGGTCGGGCGAGTGCAGAGGTCGGATCGAGATCGCGCTCAAGTGGCTCGCGCAGAATCTCATCGAGTCTGGCGATCGCGGCCAGCGCCTTTCCGCTTTCGACCACCATTCGACCGAGCATGCGCACTGGCCAAATGAACATCGTCACGACCGTGAGAAAGTAAAAGTACGCGCCGAGTTCGAGCGATCCTTGTGCGAGGAAGGAAGCACCGAGTCCGACGACGATCACTTGTTGCGCGAAGCAAAGGAGATCGGACGCCGACCAGAAGTTCGCGAACAATCGGTAGAGTCTTGCGTCCGCATCGCGAAACGCGCCGGACGATTTCTCAAACCGCGCTCGTTCGAAGTCCCCACGACCAAAGGCGCGTACGGTGCGAATGCCCGTGAGGTTTTCCGTCACATTCGCCGTCATGCTTGCTTCGGTTGTTTCCTTCGTGCCAAACGACGGGCCCATCCGGCGGAACTGCACCGCGGTAAAGGCGAGCATCACCGGAACACACACGATTGACGCGATTGCCATGCGCCAATCGAGCATCGCCATGATCGGGAGCGGAATGAGGAGCATGAGCACCGAACGCAGGATTTCGGGCGCTTGATTGCCGAAAAAATTTCGCGTCGTTTCGATGTCGCTACTGCAGCGTTGGATGAGGTCACCCGAGGGAATGCGATCGAGCGTGGCGACGGGTAGCCGTTGGACATGGTCGTACATACGGTCGCGGGTCTTGCGCGCGATTCGCTCGGCCGCGCCCATCGCCAGCCTGCTCTTGAGATGCACACCCAATCCGGCAAAGAGCGCAAGTGCGCACATGATGAGCGCTGCACGCCAGAGCTCCGCACGCACGACAACCGCTCCGCCAAGCCAGTCGATCGTCGCGCGCGAGAATGCACTCGCGTTCTGATCATCGTTCACGACGATGTCGAAAATCGCCTGAGGAACGAGGGGAACGAGATACAGAAACGCCGCGCTCATGAACATCGCGCATGCGGCGAGGACGAATCGACGCTGCTCTCCCTGCGCAAGGCGAAGCACCGTGCGCATCGAGGCGACAGGCGGGGGCGTGTTGACGGAAGCGGTGGGTGCGCTCGGCAAAGAGTGACTCGAACCGAATTGATTAGAGCGGGGTCTTCACGCCAAGTGCGCGAAGGGGGCAGTAGCCCGCAAGCGCCGCCAGCATGAGCGCGGTGCCGCTCAGCCACAGGGCAGCGCTTGGCCAGAGAAGCCACGAGGGGCCCATCTCCATCATCCATGCGACGAACAGAAGAAATCCGATGCCCTCGATCAGTGCGCCTCCAACGAGGCGCAGTTTTTTGCCGTTCGGATCGATGTTGCAGCGCGTGGCCATGGTGGGCGCACTATAGGCTGCGATCGGGTACTCGGTTCACGCGTGAGGGTCGAGTGCGTGTCCGCGTGCTTGTCGGATGTGGTTAGAACGATGCCGTCTTGGGCGCGCGCGGAAACGGAATGACATCACGAATGTTCGCCATGCCGGTGGCGTAGATGATCGCGCGCTCGAAACCCAGCCCAAATCCTGCGTGGGGCACCGTGCCGTAACGGCGCAAGTCGCGATACCACCAGTAATCCGCCTTGTGCAGGCCCATTTCGTCCATGCGCGCATCAAGTCGGTCGAGCCGTTCTTCGCGCTGCGAGCCGCCGACGATTTCGCCGATGCCCGGCGCAAGGATGTCCATCGCCGCGACTGTCTTGCCGTCATCGTTCTGCCGCAT
>SXUJ01000136.1 GCA_005790565.1 Planctomycetia bacterium | reverse complement strand
GAGCAGGCGACTCGTGAGGAGATCACGCCGCTCACCGACATCTATAACTTTGGAGCGACGATGTACTGGGCGCTCATAAGTGATCTGATTCCGACAGCGATGCCACCCAAGGACGACACGCAGTCAAAGCTCTACCGAGGCGCGCTCGATGCCAAGTCGATTCGATTACCGGTTCCCCCGCACGAACGGCGATCCGATGTTCCTCCGATTCTCTCCAAGACGATCATGGAGTGCGTCCAACCGGACCCTCAGAAACGCGTGCAGTTGATGGCACACCTTGCGACGCGGCTGACGCTCATCGGCGACCTCATCGAGAGCCCGCCACCCACAAACTCTACCGATTCGGACTCTGTGACCATAGGTTGACGCAATGGCCACCCTCATTGAGCGCATGCGTACCGCGTCGCCCAATCTTGTGCTGTTCGATCTTGATGGGACCCTCATCGATTCGGTCGGCGACCTTGCCGATGCGGCGAATGAAGTGCTGAAGGAGTTTGGTCGCGCGCCGCGAACGGATCGTGAGATCCGAAACTTTGTTGGCAACGGCGTCCAGAGTTTGCTCGACCGCTGCCTCGTTGGACACATGGATGGTGGCGCGCCACAGGAGGAGATCGATCGAGCGGTGCACCGATTTCGAACGCGCTACCTCGCGCACTGTACGGCGAGAACTGTGTTACTGCCCGGAGCGCGAGAGGCCCTCGTGGCGCTGCGCTCGCGCAACATTCGCACGGGTGTCTTAACGAACAAGCCCGAGGCGCCAACCCGACGCATCCTTTCGCACTTTGGGATCGATCAACTTTTTGACGGAGTGGTTGGCGGAGACACGCTCGATGTGCGCAAACCAGATCTCCGCGTAGTCCACGAGGCGTATCGTCAGTGTGGCGTCGCCACAAACTGTGATGGGTGGTTCGTCGGTGATTCCTCGACTGACGCGCTGACCGCAGCGCGCGCGGGCATGACGAGCGTCATCGTTCGTGGCGGGTACAACCACGGCCTCCCCGTCGAAGCTATTCGGCCGACGCCCGACTTGATCATCGCCGACCTATTGGAACTGGCAACGGCGCTAGTTTGACAAGGGTTGTGGGTTGGTGTCGCCACTCGTCGGTGTGGAGTCTGGGTTCGATGCATGCTCGCCCCGCGTGCCACGACCTCTCGCATCCACTCGATTCCCGCGCGCCTCGCCACCCGCCGACTCCATCGCGGGCGCACCGATGGTCGCCTCTTTGTCTGTCGCGCGCGCGGCGCGACCGCCTTTCTCGACGGAGATGGGCGCAGCCTCAAAGAGCTTCGGGTCAAGTCGAAGGACAGTCTCCCCAACGAGTGGTTCGCGAAGAAGTACCTCGTCACCTTCATTCAGGCCCTTGAGGACTTCGGCCTGCAACTCACTCGACCGACCGAGCGTCACTTCCCTTTGCACGATGGCTGAGCCATCACGCGCGTAGACGAAACTCACCGGTCCCTGACGAAAAACCGCCTGGACGGGAACCGCAATCGCCGCCTGCACATGGCCGAGCAAGATTTCTCCCTTGCAACGCATCGCTGGTTTCAGTCCGCTTGATTCGTCGGCGTCGAGAAGCACCTTCACCGTGTACTCGCGGCGATTCGGGTCGCGCCAACCACCGTTTGCGGCGAGCACGCTCACACTCAGCACTTCGCCGGGGAATGGGCGGCTCGGCATTGCATCACTGAACACAGTCGCGCTCAGGCCAAGCTTGACGCGACCAGAAAGCGCTTCGCTGACTTTCAGGTTCGCAATCATGCGCGAAGTGTCCGGCAGCATCATCACCAACTCGTTGGGCCTCAACTCTGTTCCGATTTGTGGAGGTTGCGCATCGCCGCCGCCCCGGCCGCCATTAGAACTGTCCAAACTCGTCGCGTACACCACGAGTCCGTCAATCGGCGCGAGTAGTGTCGTGCTCTGCAGTTGGACTTCCAGACTCTGGAGTCGCTCCCGCTCGCTCGCGAGTCGAAACACGGCACTATCAAGATCCGCCTTGGACTTCACGAGCTCAGCATCGTATTTCTGCTCGACGCGGCCACGCTCGGCGGTCGCTTGATCGAAATCTGATTTCTTCTTCGCCTCCTCTTGCCCAAAGGTGTACTTGTCATACACCTCAAGATCTAGTTTCGATTGCTCGACTTTGGCCGCGGCCTCAATCATCGCGATGCGATCCTTTTCATACTCATCACGCGGGATGTACCCATTCTCAACGAGCTTGGCGCTTTCGTTGAATCGATCGACGAGTCGCGTGTGATTGATGGTGGCGGTTTCGCCCGCGATCTCAAGTGCCTTGCGTTTGGAGACAACTTCGCCGTTGCGCCAACCTTCCAGTGCGAGATTGGCGATGTGCACCGCAACTGTCGCCTTCTCAAGTTCGCTCGCGCGCTCGCCCTGTTTGATCATGAGGGCTTGTTCGGAAGCGATGCGGGCGCTCTCCGCCGTGTTGCACTTGTCTTGTGCATCCTTCAACTTGTCGGCGAGTTCCTCTTGTGCGAGGCGGACCAGCACATCCCCAGCTTTGACGCGAGTGCCTTCGGCCACAATCTCCTTGATAACCGCGCGTTGCTCGATGCGATTGCGAATCTCGACTTGCTTGAGCGCGGCGAGTTCGCCAGAGACTGGGAGAAGAATGTCGAAGTCCGTCAGCGTCACGTCGTGCACATCAAGTGCCGCCACCGCGGTCGGACGACCTTCGCCGCACCCCTGCAGGAGGACGGGGGTCGCGGGAAGCATGAGCAGCAGTATTGCTGTCAGGCGGGCGCTCGGGAATGGCGTGGATGTGACGGTCATGAAGTTCACTTCGATTGGTCAATCAGTTTACTTCCCCGCTCCTCGGTGACATGCATTCCCGGCGGTGGAATCATGCGACCGTCGGGAGCGATGCGAAGTTGTCCTGTCGCGAGTTGCGCACCCAAGATGGCCTCTTGGATTTCGCGTTTGGCGCTCGCGAGTTGATCTTGCGCGCGCCGCAGTGCGTCGACCGCTTCGGTGCGATCGCGGGCGGTCGCACGATCTGGGGCTGCATCGATCGCGGCCTGACGATTGTTTGCGGCAGCAACATTGCGCTCTTGTATTGCGAGCGAGAACTGCGCGCGATCGAGTCGTCGGATCGCGGCACCAACTTCCACCGCCGCTTCATCGCGCGCCTGCTGCAACTGTCGCTTCGATTGCTCAAGCAGGATCTGTGTCTGTCGTAGCTGAAGGTCTTCGCGCACACGATCGAGTGGCGCTGAATAGGTGAGCGTTGCGGCAAGGAAATCATCACCAGGGGAGAACTGCACGCCTCCATAACTACTCGTCGGGTCAGTCGGTAGCGTGTTGGTGACCGAGAGCGAGAGGTCGCCGAGCAAGGCATTTCGCGCAACATCCACGCGCCGCGCAAAGTCATCCGTTTCGTCTGCGAGGTTTTGGAGGTCGAGCCGATATCGAAAGGCGAGCGCGATGGAGTTCCGAAGATCCGTGACCGGAACCGGGAACGCAAAGAGGACGGGGTCGATGCGGATCGTCGCGCCTTCAGGCAGTCCAATACGCACTTTGAAACGGTCGAGCTGCAATCGATAGGACTCTTGCAAACTACTCAATCGATCAAGCGCGAAGAGCGTGTTCTGGATTGCGAGATCCGCTTGAAATGGTTCGGTGCGTCCGGCCGACACGAGTGCCTTCGTACGATCCTCGACACCCTGGCTGCGCTCAACTTGGCGTTCCGCATTGGCGATCTGCTGAAGCTGAAGGACGAGACCTAGGTAGTTGGTCGCAAGTTCGAAGTAGAACTCGCGGCGAAAAGTCTCAAAGTCTCGCGCGGCGTAGACAAGGTTTCGTCGTGCTTGAATGAGCGGTTCAAGCGCGACATCGCCGAATCCACGCTGTAAGGGAATGGTTGCCTCAAGGACGATGTCTGCCGATTGTTGGTCGTCAAAGACGGCATTGTCGAGTTGTTGCGTGGCGTCGACGACGAATGCCGCGGAGACTTCGCCCCCAAAGGGGAGTTGTTGGGAGACCGATGTCGCGTTGAGTAGATTGAGTGTGCTGGAGAATCGACCTTCATTACCATCGGCGATGATGGCGGCACTGCTGACATTCGACGGAAGTGGGGTCCATCGATGCTCTTCGATGAGCAGACGAATTGCCGTGATGAGGTAGCTTTCTTGCGCGAGCAGATACTCCTCGGAGTGCTCAAGCGCGTAGGCGACGGATTCGTCGAAGTCGAGGAGCGTTGCATCTGGCGAACCTGCCATGAGTTGCTCGAAGCGATCCGCGATGCTCTTCGCATCATTCATCGCCTTGTCGACGGGTTTGAACTCCAGTTCATCGGCGCGCGGATTGATTGTCGTGGGACGATCAGCATCCTTCGCCCATGAGGGGAAGTAGGAACCGGTTGCGTACCGCGAGCCATCAGTGACAGGGGCGACCGCATCTCCACCAATGGCTTCTGCGCTCTCCCGTAGCTTTCGATTGGTGGCGTCGTCGATCTGTCGCAGTCCCATCTCACATCCGCTGAACACGAGCAGCATGGAGGCGCAACCCGTTGCGGCGAGATAGGAACTTCGGGATGCGGGTGGAGAATGCGACATAGGGATGGCGGAGGGGTACTACCGCAGAACGGTCGGTTGGTTGGCGGATTGCGGGGTTCCTTGCAACACCAAGGAGGGTCGGTCAGATCGCGCTCGGATGCCAAACCGTCTTGACCTCAACGAGGCGTTCGGCAATCCACGGAGAATGCAGAGCGGCATTATCAGCGAGGTCAATGTCGCGATCGAGAATCGTGACTCGCTTCATGTTTTCCGCGGCCCCAAGTTCGAGAGCTTGCGCATCTGGCTTGGAGAGTCCCGCAGCGATGCACGCGTGGACCTCGCGATGCGAGGCGATCCACGGAATCAACTCCGAAACTCGACCAGTGAGCACATTGGCAACCCCCGGAGGAACATCACTTGTCGCGAGCGCTTCGCCAAAGGTCGCCGCGATCAGGGGGTTGCGGTGACCACCGCACAGGACGACTGCGTTCCCAACCGCAAGCGCGGGAAGGAGAACTGAGAGCAGTCCGAGCAACGGGTTTTTCTCAGGCGCGACCGCAACGACGACCCCGATGGGCTCAGGCGTGGAGTACACGAGGTACGGACCAGCAACGGGCTGCTTGCCACCAAGGACGACGGCGATCTTGTCCGCCCATCCCGCCCATGCAACACATCGATCTATGGAGAGAGCTACTTCTTTGCGCGCGTCCGTCCGAGAGATTTCACCAGTCGCGCACAAGAGCGCAATGCACTCTGCTTCACGAGCTTGCACCATCTCTGCGAGGCGATAGAGCACCTGCCCCCGGTTGTACGCGGTGGCGTTTGCCCACTTTGGTTGTGCGGCGTGCGCGACTTCGATCGCGTCGCGAAGATCCTTGCGACTCGCGTGTGAGATGTGTGCAAGCACGCGGCCATCGGCTGCCTTTACCGGCAGCGATCGACCTGATTCACTGCGCGGGAAAGCGCCGCCGACATAGAGTTTGTATGTCTTGATGACGCTGAGTTTCGCGGATGTAGCCTTGCTCGCCATAGAGGTGCACTCGGAATCAGCGTCCATCAACCTTGAGATACGCGCGCAATCCCTGTCGTCCGCCCTCGCGCCCAAATCCACTCTCGCGGTAGCCACCGAATGGCGCGCTTGGATCGAATCGATTGAAGGTATTGAGCCAGACAACGCCCGCCTTCAAACGCGCCGCCATCTCCAGCGCCTTCGCGCCTTTCTCTGTCCACACTCCAGCACTGAGCCCGTAGTTGGTGTTGTTCGCTCGGGCGACAGCCTCTTCTGCGGTGCGGAAACTCATCACACTGAGGACAGGGCCAAAGATCTCTTCGCGTGCGATTGTGTGCGAAGGTTGGACATTCGTGAAGAGGCACGGACGGCAGAAGTAGCCCTTTGACGGAAGGGCGGTGCTGCACTCAAACGGAGTGGCGCCTTCGTCGATGCCGAGTTTGATGTAGTGCTGAATGCGATCGAGCTGTTCCTTGGAGTTGATCGCGCCGACATCGGTGTTCTTATCCATCGGATCGCCCACCCGAAGTGAGCGCATGCGCGCTTTGAGCCGCTCGATAAAGGTATCGAGGATGCGCTCCTCGACAAACAACCGGCTCCCCGCACAGCACACTTCCCCTTGATTGAACCAGATCCCAGAGACGACGCCTTCGATCGCCTGATCGATCGCGGCATCCGCAAAGATGATGTGCGGACTCTTGCCGCCGAGTTCCAAAGTGAGCTTGCGCCCACTTCCAGCAACAGTTGCGGCAATCGCCTTTCCGACTTCGGTGGAGCCAGTAAACGCGACCTTGTTGAGCCCCTTGTGTGCAACGAGCGCCTTTCCAGCTTCAGGTCCACCGGTCACGATGTTCACAACCCCGGGCGGAAGGTCGCACTCTTGAAGGATCTCAGCGAGGCGGAGCGCTGAGAGTGGCGTCGTTTCCGCGGGCTTCAACACGACGGTGTTACCACACGCGAGTGCAGGCGCGATTTTCCACGCGGCCATCAGGAGCGGAAAGTTCCACGGAATGACTTGACCACACACGCCGATCGGTTCAAGCCTCGCGCCAGGAAATGCGTAGGCGAGTTTGTCGCACCAACCAGCGTGGTGAAAGAAGTGGTGCGCGACAAGCGGCACATCGTCATCACGGCTCTCTTTGATTGGTTTTCCGCTGTCGAGCGTTTCAAGTACAGCCAGTTCGCGCGAGCGTTCTTGAATTCGGCGAGCCACCCGAAAGAGGAGCTTGGCTCGCTCTGTCGCCTTCATGTTTGCCCATGGCTTGAGCGCCTTTCGTGCCGCGGCGACAGCCAGATCAACATCCTTCGCGTTCGCTTCAGCAACTTCAGCGAGGGCAGTTTCCGTTGCTGGATTCGTCGTCGTGCGATACTTCGAGGACTTTGGGGCGACGAATTGCCCGCCAATGAAGAGCCCATTGCGCGGGGCGATTTCCACTGGGACGGTCTCGGGCGCTGGCGCGTACTCGAAGTCTGGCACGACCGGAACTTTACGCGACCGCGCGCGATTCCGCCCTCGCCTAGAGGCTGCTACCTTGTGCTGATCATGCCTCCCAAAAGGATCCTCGTCATTGATGTTGGTGGAACGCACGCAAAATTCCTCATGACGGGGTGGGATCAGAAACGGGAGGCGGATAGCGGCCCGAGCTACACCCCCGCGAGTTTGCTCGCTGATATGGAGCGGTTACTCGCTGGCGAGGCGTATGACGCCGTCACGATCGGGCTGCCCATTCCGATGAGGAACGGCAAGGGACTCTGTGAACCCGCGAATCTTGGGCCTGGCTGGCAGTCCTTCGACTTCGCGGCTGCGTTTGGAACGCCGACCAAAGTCCTCAACGATGCGGCGATGCAAGCGATCGGTGGATACACGAACGGCCGCATGCTCTTCCTCGGACTCGGCACGGGGCTCGGTTCGTGCCTCATTGACGCGCGGCATGTTTTGCCGCTCGAACTCGCGCACCTTCCTTACAAGAAGCGGAAGTCCTTCGAGGAGTATGTGGGCGTGCGTGCGAAGGAGAAGCTTGGAAAAAAGAAGTGGCGCGAAGAAGTGGCGACGGTGATTGGGATCTTGCAGCGGGCGATTTTGCCGGACCGCACGGTGCTTGGTGGTGGGAACTCGAAGGATCTCCGCGAACTTCCCGCAGGCTGCGCACTTGGCGACAATGCGAACGCCTTCAAGGGCGGATTTGCGGTGTGGCAAGAATCGTGGTCGGGGATCTAGCTGCGAAGCGACCGGTCTAGGCGGGCGTCTTCGCCACGGGTGTTGTCATCGCAGTGAGTTGCCGCAAGACATAGGTCATTCGCTTCCGCTTGTGCGGCTCTTCTTCGAGACAATCAAGGAGTAGGTCTGAGAGTTCTTGGGGAATCGTGGAGTCGAGTTTCATCGGCGCTCCGGCCCCCGCGACAAAGGAAGGATCGACACGGCTCTTCGTGCCGTCCGTATTCTTCGCAGCTTGGGGCGCATAGCGGCGCAAGAGCACCCAGAACATGGTTGCCCCAAAGTTGAAGACATCGGTTTGCTCGGTAATCGCTTCGCGTGCGGTTTGCTCCGGTGCGATGAAGCCCGGCGAACCCTGCACGCGCTCCTTGGTCGTCCCCGACTTACATGCTTGCCCGAGATCAATGAGCTTCACGTGCTTGGAATCGTCGTAGAGAATGTTGAGCGGCTTCATGTCCGCGTGGACGAATCCTCGCTCGTGCATATGAACCAGTGCGCTCGCGACTTGCTTGAAAATTGTGAGACATTCGGCGAGCGGAGGCTTCGGAATGGTGGCGAGGTCTTCCGCGTCGACATACTCCATGACCAACCCAAGTTCACGCGCGTTTCGGTTCAGGAGTGAGTCTCGGCAGAGCCTCACCATCGCGCGAATCGCGGGGTGCGAAAGTTTCGATCCGATCTCCCATTCTTGGCGAACCTGATCGAGGAAGCGTTCCTCCTTTTCGCCCTCGGCAATGACATGCTTGAGAGCGTAGATCGTCTGGGTTTTCTGATCGCGCACCACCCAAATCCGGCTTGAAGCACCATCGCCGACATACCTCTGCACGCGATAGTCCCAAAGCATTTTGCTTCGATAATCGCGTTGTTGTGCGGCGCATTCGCCCACAGGGAGTGGAGGAAGGCTCACAGGTTGAAGTCCAGGCAATTGAGCATCGACGCAATCCCAAAGGCAAGTTTTTGCAGCCATCGAGCGTTTGGGTGGACCATGCTCAAACGGCGTCAGAAGAAGTGATCCCTACGCAGAGCAGGGCTGCTGCAAGCATACCAAACGCCTAACTTGCCGCAGTATTGCACGGGAGGATTTTGATGGCGTGAGGGTTCGATCACGCGTCCGCGAAATCGTCACGGGCGGGATAACTGCCGCTCTTGAGTCGGACGAGTTGGCGAAGAAAATCATTCAGGAGTGTTGAGGCACCAAACCGGAAAAGCTCTGGCGTCATCCATGCTTCCCCGAGGGTTTCTTGGAGCATCACGAGTTGAGCGATCGCAGACTTCGCGGTTCGAATGCCACCGGCGGGTTTCATGCCGATTCGTACGCCGTGTGCGAAATGAGCGTGCCGAATGGCCTCGAGCATGACGAGCACGACGGGGTTGGTTGCAGCGGGCGTGACTTTTCCCGTTGAGGTCTTGATGAAAATCTCGCCCGGTTCTATCGAGTGGTCTCGGCTTGCCGCGAGGCTTGCCTCGATGACGAGATCGCTTGCAATCCTCACTGCATCGAGTGTTTCGAGTTCGCCAGTCTCGAGAATGATTTTGAGATGCGCGTGGCCACACGCGCGCTTCACAAGGTACACCTCATCTGCGACGCGCCGAAACGCGCCGCTTAGAAAAGCACCGCGCGAGATCACCATGTCGATCTCATCGGCACCGGACTCGACTGCTCGACGGACGTCCTCAAGTCGGATCTCAAGTGGAAACTGCCCACTCGGGAACGCGGTAGCGACCGAGGCGACTTTGACGCGACTCCCCCGGAGTGCTTCTACCGCCGTCGCAACGAGCGCGGGATAGACGCACACCGCCGCGACGGCGGGCACGGGCGGATCGAATCGCGGAAGTGGGTCCATCGCCTTTGTGCACAGGGCGCGAACCTTTTCTGGCGAGTCCTTGCCCTCAAGCGTGGTGAGGTCAACCATCGACACGCCTAGTCGTAGGAGTTGTTCCTTCGTCGACTTCTTGATGGACCGTTTCGTGAAACTAGCCGCGCGGCGTTCCGCCATCACCGTGTCAACGGTTCGTTCTGGCGGAAGGTCGAAGTGGGGAACGAGGAGTGCGGCAGGGGCGGTTGACACGAAGCTCAGCCTCCTCGCGCACTGCGGAAGAGTGCGGGGAGATTCTGGCCGCCGCGTAACTGCACGCGACGGTCGTTGGCGGTCTCGATCGAATAGACGAACAACATCTCCGCGTAGTTGTCGACAACGACGACGATTTCGTAGGGGCGGGCGTCTCCGCCATCACCCGTACCGGCGCCAAGAATCGTGAATCCACCAATGCCGGTTGCGAGCGGCTCCGCAAAGGCTGGGCGCGCACGGCCTGCTTCAACCAATGCGGTCGCGAGGATGGCGAAGCACGAGATCCAAAGGAGTGTTGATGCGCGGCGCATGATGGTTAGTTCGAGCGTGGGCGTGCGAGATCTGCCGCATCAGTTCCAAGGTTGCGGTATCCAAAGCCTTCAACAGTGCGTTTCGCGTCATCCCAGCGAATCGCAACCATCTCCTGCGTGGTTTCGTTCACGATCCACACAAGGTCCGCTTCGGAACCCTTCTGATGAATCGCGGTCGCGACATAGGTTCCGCGCGCCCTGGTTTGCGCGAAAGAACTCGGCGCGAGTTCGACCCACGCGAGGATGCCAAGTGCGAGCACGTTGAGTGCGAGAAGCGCCGCGAGGCCGCGTGATGGAAGTCGTGCATTCCGCATGAGCATCTCCAAAGGACGGGTGAACTCAAAGATCCGTGTGCGATCGTTTCGACGGCCACAGGCTCAGCGCGACAATGATCGAAAAGAGCAGGAACGCGATGCCATACCCAAGCACAGGGCTCGTCTTGGGATTGTGGCTAGGCTCTGGCGGTTTGGACAACTCTTGCGCGTAGAGCGTTGCCGTGGGAGCGAGGAGCACTGTGGCACCGAGCAGAATGGAAGGACGCTTCATGGTGGGAGCATACTAGGGCGGTTGAGACTTAGATCGGGTGAAGCATCATGCGCCCGTCAACTTCCACCGCGCTCGCGTAGGCGTGCGTGGGGTCGTGGTCGAGCGCAATAATCCACTGCTCCTGCGCGGCGCGCTTGAGTAAGCTCGCTTTAGTGAGCATCGATTCATAGGCAAGCATGTCATAACCCAGGCTCGCGGCAGGATGCGCGTGATGCATGGTCGGGCACGCATCGCCGAGAAAGAGCACGGTCTTGTCTTGGCCTTGGATGAGAACGGACTGATGCCCCCAAGTGTGCCCGATGCTTGGAAGGAGTTTGAATCCTTCGAGTGGTTCGCATTCTCCATCATGCAACTCCATTTGCGTCGCGACGGGGTCGAGGTGAGAGCGAAAGTAAGTCTTCGTCATCGTGCTCTTGTTCGCGAGCGCGTCTTGCCACTCCTGGCGTTGCACATGGATACGCGCGTTTGGGAAGGTACTCACAAGCTCGGCACCAACCTTGCGAGTCAGCCCCGCAGCATGATCGAAGTGCAGGTGCGTGAGGACGACATGTGCGATGGCGTCAGGGGTGGCACCGTGTTCGCGCAACGCGTCCACGACTGTGCGTGGAGCAAACTCATACATGGCACGCTCCTTCTCGTTCCACTTGTCACCATAACCCGCTTCGACGAGCACGAGGCCATCGCTTGTGTCGACGAGCAAAGACCGGGTGGTGAGCGGAATGCGGTTTTGCTCATCCGGAGTGAACCACTGCGACCACATGGTCTTTGGGATGAGTCCGAACATTCCGCCACCATCGAGGCGAAAAGCACCAGTTTGGAGAGGGGAGATGCGCGTGATAGTCAAGGAACGCAATGGTACGGCGGGAAGCCAACAATCTGAATCACCAGCGTTTCCATCGAAGTGATTTCGCAACCCGTCTTGGCGGAGGGAGATTCCGACGCTTTCGAATCTCGCGCCTTGGCGTAATGGCGGGGAGCACACTTCTCGGGATCGTTGTCCTGTGGATTGACCCGCACCGCCGAGTGCGCGGGCTCCGAAGATTCTGCCGCCGGATTCTGCTTCTGGGCGCATCTTCACGCGGGATGCAGTGAGAAGGGTTGCTGCTCAACGCGTGACACGCATGTGTCGCCGGCGATTCCAATCACGATGGCACCACAATCGCGGCCGATCTCTCTTCCCACTGATTGGATGGACCGTCACGGCGTGCGTGGTTAGCCCAGAAGCGCGTCTGGATCTTCGAGCAACTTCACCACGGCGTTCAAGAACCGTGCGCCCTCCGCGCCATCGACAACTCGATGGTCGCAGGAGAGGGAGAGTGGAAGTACGAGCCCCGCGTAGAACTTCCCATCCTTCGTGAGGACTCGTTCTTTTGCGCGACCAGCGGCGAGAATCGCAACCTCGGGGTAGTTGATGATTGGGGTCGCGAACATCCCACCATAACTTCCGACATTCGAAATGGTGAAAGTTCCGCCGAGCGATTCTTCGCGCGTGATCGTGCGATCCTTGCACTTGGTCGCAAGGAGTTTCACTGCCGCGCCAAGCTGCACGGGCGCGAGTTTTTCGGCGTTTCGAATGACGGGAACCATTAGCCCCGCGTCGGTGTCCACTGCGCATCCAAGATGGACGCCACTCTTGAGAATGACCTCACTCTTCGCATCATCCACGATGGCATTGAGATTTGGATACTTCTTGAGCACCCGACAGACTGCCGTCATCAAGAACGGGAGCATCGAGAGTTTTTCGCCCACCACCCGCGAGTACTCGCGTCGCTTCACCTCGAGCGCGGTGACATCAGCCTCATCGACAACCGTGAAGTGAACCGCCGTCTGGACGCTTCGCGCGAGTGCTTCAGCAATCTTTCGGCGAACGCCTCGGAAAGGCACGCGCTTGGAAACATCGCTTTGATCGATGAACACGCTTCCGGGTTCGATGGATTGAATGCGCGGAGTAAACGCGGGGACTGACGGCGCATGGCTTGCGGAGCCACCTTCGGCAAACGACCCAACATCACTCGCAGTCACACGCCCTCCGCGACCTGATCCGGGAACGCTCTGAATATCGATGCCAAACTTGCGTGCGAGTCCTCGCACTGCTGGCGTGGCAAGCGCCTTGCCGTCGCGCGCAATCACCGCTGCGTCGGGCACCTTGCGCGCAAATCGGTCACTGACCGTGAGTGTGCCAGTCATCGTGCCGACGACGGTCCCTGCATCTGCTTCCTGCACACCTTGCGCGATCTGAACCGACATACAACTCGCGGCAGCAACCGCGGCCGGCTTCGCAGCTGCGGCGGGCTTCGCTGCCCCGTAGCGCAAGAGGACCGCGCCGACCTTCACAATCTCGCCCTCCTGTGCACAGAGCTCACTGATGGTGCCGCTCCACGGCGATGGAACTTCGACAAGCGCCTTGTCGGTTTGCATTTCCGCAATCGTTTGCTGTTCTTTGACGGTGTCGCCAGCTGACACCATCCACTTCACTAGCTCAGACTCCGCCAGACCCTCTCCAAGGTCAGGAAGGAGGAAGTAACTCTTGTCGGAAGGCTGCTTTACTCCGGCCATCTCAAAGATCCTTGGCGTAGTTGGTCAAACAAGCGCACAAATCAGACTGTCGAGACAGGGGCGCCTCGGAAACGCCGTTTGTACCACACGCAGCGCCGGCGAATGGACTGCGAACAATAGCTCGTGGTTAGGGCGCAGATGAGCCTATTCATGGTCCGCAATGCCCTGACCCCACCCCTTGACTCGATTGATCGCTTCCCAGCGACGGGCGATGCTTGGCAGCTTGTGGCTCGATGCCAGTGGCGACAAGTCAACCGCTTGCGGCGCAGGCGGGCCTTGCGCTGCGCTATCGCGGCGGAACCGCTGCCGACGCTGTTTTCGTGATTTCGGCGGTGATGACGGTGCTCGAACCGGCGACGAATGGAATCGGGGGCGACGCCTTCGCGTTGGGAATCTTTGGAAGGGAAGTTGTCGGTCTCAATGCGTTCGGCCGCGCTCCCGCAAACCAACCAAGAAGAGGGTTCGACGGGCAACCTGGAATGCCGAGACGAGACTTGGGACCCATCACCGTGCAAGGTGTAGTGCGTGATTGGGACGCACTGTGGAGGGAACACCGCGTGCTGCCATTCACTTGACTTCTTGCGCCCGCGATCGATTGCGCGCGCGAAGGTTTTCAAGTCCCGAGTCGTACCGCAGAACTTTGGGCGCGTTCTTATACAGCGCCTGCGATGTACGACGCGTGGAAGCGCGTATTCGCTGCTCGTGGTCGTGCGCGACATGCGGGTGAGCGCTGCACACTTCCCGAGCACGCAAAGACGCTGGAGGTAACTGTCGCAACCGAAGGAGAACCGTCTTACCGCGGTGCGGTCGCGCAGAAGATCGCGAGCGGGATGGCAGAAGATTCTTCAATGAATCCGCGCGACGAAGGACAGCCGCGTGGTTGTGCGGATTCCATTCACCCGGTGGCGCAAATGATGAAGCTCGCGTTTCGCACGGGTCGCGATCAAGGGCGTAGCATGCCCGAACCTATGAAGGACTCCAGTCGAAATCTTTGCCTACTCGCCTCGGTATGCGTGTTCGCGGGCGCGACGCACTTGGCGCAAGACAAGTCGGTTCCGATCCCGCCGCCAGGACAGAACCGCGCCCTCGCGCAAAGTTCCAGTTTCATGGCGGATGGAAAGCCGTTCGTTGCGGGACCCACCGTGCAGTTGTTCGACGGCAAGAGTACGCAGGGTTGGAAGGCCTTCGTCCCGGATCTGGCGAAGGAGTCGAAGGATCCGATGTCGGTCTGGATCGTTCGCGATGGAGTGCTTGTTTGCACGGGTCGACCGATTGGATACATCGAAACCGAGGCGCTCTATACAAACTTCGTCATTGAATTGGATTGGCGCTTTGATCCAAGCAAAGGCGAGGGGAATTCTGGAGTCCTGCTGCGTGTGACTGGCGAAGACAAAGTGTGGCCTCGGAGCATGGAGGCGCAGTTGCACTCTCGAAATGCCGGCGACATTTGGAACATCGGAGAGTTCCCAGCGGAAACGACGAAGTCACGCACCGAAGGTCGCCATACCACGAAGGCGCACGAGTGCAATGAAAAACCGCTTGGAGAGTGGAATCACTATCGCATCGTGTTCAACAAGGGCGTACTGGAGTTGTGGGTGAACGGGGTCTTGCAAAATGTTGCGACGAAGTGCGAGGTTGTCGCTGGTCGTATTGGCTTACAAAGCGAAGGCGCGCACATTGAGTTCCGAAACATCGCGCTTACGCCGATTCTCGACTAAGAAATCTTGCTGCCGAGCAACTCGGCGATTGCGCGTTTTGGCGCATACTTGCAACGGCGCTCGCGAACTCGGGCACGGCGCGTGATGCTGTCTTGTCGCGAGAGGGTGGATTCCTAGGTACCGCGTTGAACCGCCGGAACAGTTCGTGCTCGAACGATTCGGTGTCTATGTTGAGGATTGATCGAACCGGGGTGGCTCGATCACTCAACCCCGAAGTACGGCACAACAGGAACTGTTTGAGGGGAGAGCAGGCGGCGAGCGCTTTCCTCCGCGCAAGTTCAGCCGAGATTTTTCGATCATTTGTCGCTGCTGCGGAGAGATTGATGCTCGCCGCGCGCAATCAATCGTAGGCGGGGTCAGTCGCAGTCGATCCAGTGGGGGTCGATTGAACTCCAGTAACCGAACAACAGGAACACTCAAATGAAGACCGAAATCAATCGAGGCGCTCAGCACGGATTCATTGGACTCTCGGCGATCGTGTCGGCGCTGATCGTGCATTCCTCCGTGCTCGCTCAGGTCGCAGCGGTGCAGGTGGCATCAACTTCGACGAAGAAGGTTGTCGCGGTGGTGGACACGAGTTCAAGCCTCGTCGTCGAGACGAAGGTCAGTGTGAAGAGCACCGCTGGTGTTTGGCAAGAAAGCGTGATTGCCTCGACCGCAGCGCAAAACGCGCTCATCGACGAGGTGATCGCCGGCGAGACGGCAGCCGGAATCATCAACGACTGCAACAACAATGGCGTGGATGACGGCACGGAACTGGCGGCTGGTGCTGCGGACTGGGACTCAGACGGCGAACTCGACATTTGCGAGACGAACTACGGCGATTTCAATCTCAACAACTTGGTGGACAGCCAGGATGTTTCGATTCTCCTTGGTTGGTGGGGCATTGCGAATCCGCTCTTTGGCGATCTCAGCGACGACGGCGTCGTCGACGCGATGGACCTTGGAACCTTGCTCGCGCGCTTTGGTCCCCGCTGATTCTTGTGATCGCGAATCGCAACTCGTGCCTCTGAACTTCCTTCTTACCGCGCCTGAAACTCAGGCGCGGTTTTCAATTGCTTGTGCCGCATCGCACAAGGAAGCAGTGCTTCGCGCGAAATCTCAACCCCAACAGCGTCATCGACAACCAAGGTGTCTCGATCCTGCTGGCTTGGTGGGGAAGTAATGAATCCGCTGTATGGCGACCTCAATAGCGACAACATCGTGGACACGCTTGACCTCGGCACGCTGCTGGCCCATTTCAGACCCCTTTGAGATCGCGTTCGACCGCAGGTTGAGCAAGCAGAAACCCCGTCCATCAATCTGACACGCGGGGGTGTTTCGTGATTTGAAGTGTCGATCCACCGTCGGAGTCACTCGTTACAGTGAGCTGTGTGACTTCCAACGCGCCCCGCACTCCGAAGCCTCGCCCCGAAACCAGCCTTGTGCATTGCGGCCGCGAGAGCGATCGACAGTTTGGATTCGTTAACACACCGCCCTATCGCGGATCGACTGTCGTCCATCGCACGCTCGCCAAGCTCGACGCTGCGACGCGCGCGAACCCGCAGACCGGCGAGTTCATCTACGGACTGCTCGGGACGCCGAATTCCCGCGAACTGGAGGGACTTCTCGCGGCGCTCGATGGGGGCGAAGGCGCGGTAGTCGTCCAGACCGGCCTTGCCGCCGTACACATCGCCCTTGCTGCGCACCTTTCACATGGCGATCATGTGTTGATGGTGGACACGGCCTATGGGCCGACGCGACGATTGTGTGATGCGGTCCTGAGTCGCATGGGTGTTCGAACGACCTACTACGACCCACACATTGGTTCTGCCATTGGTGAACTCATCGAGCCAAACACAAAGGTGGTCTACATGGAGTCGCCTGGATCGTTGACCTTTGAGATCCAAGATGTGCGCGCGATTAGTGCCGCGGCGCGAGCGCGCGGCGTGTTGACGGTCGTGGATTCCACTTGGGCGCCGGCGCTGTACTGCCGCCCTCTTGAACTCGGCGCAGACTTCGTCGTGCGCGCGTTGACGAAGTACGAAGGCGGTTCAAGTGATCTTCTCTTGGGCGCGGTCATCGCGCGGACGCGCGACTCGATTCGACCGGTGAAGGGGTATGCGGATGACCTCGGTTCTCTCGCGCACCCTGAAGATTGTGTCTTGTGTTTGCGCGGGATGCGCTCGCTCAGCATCAGGCTGCAGCACCATCAGGTGGGTGCGCTGCATATCGCGAAGTGGTTGCAATCTCGTCCAGAGGTGAAGAGCGTTTTCTATCCCGCGCTCGAGTCTGATGCGAGTCACGCCCTGTGGAAGAGAGATTTCACGGGCGCGACTGGGCTGTTCGCCTTCGAGTTGCATAATGCGTCGCGCGAGAGGATCGCGTGCATGCTTGACGGCATGCGTTACTTTCGGATGGGCTACAGTTGGGGCGGATATGAGAGCCTTATCATTTTCGCCGAGGAAGGGAGTGGACGAACCGCCTCGCGTTGGCGCGCATCTGGTCCGCTGCTACGAGTTCATATCGGGCTTGAGCATGTCGAGGATCTCATCGCGGACCTCGCGGACGGGCTCGCCCGGATTGCGTGAGACCCCTCCGGTCACTCGTTCCTCCAACGCGTGACGGCGAGACGGCCGGAGGATTTTTCGGGCGGGCATTCCCGTCCCTCCGCTACACTTCTCGCCCCGCTTGTGAATGCCCCGTACGCGACGCGAAGCCATGCCAATCACCACTGTCTACACCGCCGAGATCAAGAAGATTTCGATCCTTGATGAGCACGCGAACTTCGACGAGAAGCTCGGCGACGGGCTGATCCCCAACGACGCGCTGGTTCGTTTGTATGGAGCGATGGTGGCATGCCGTCACCTTGACGAAGTTGCGTTCCGACTGCAGCGATCCGGTCGTATGGGAACCTATCCCCAGAACATGGGACAAGAGGCTACGAGCCTCGGCGCCGCGTTTGTGCTTCGCCCCGATGACTGGATGGTGACCTGTTACCGCGAGAACTGCGGCCTGTTCTGGCGCGGCGTTCCAATGGAGGGCATCTTGCTGCATTGGATGGGTGACGAACGCGGCAACGCGATGCCGAAGCCGCATTGGGTGACGCCGATTTATGTTCCGCTTGGCACGCAGATGTTGCACGCGGCAGGACTCACGCTCGCGGCGAAGTATCGCGGCATTGATCGCATCGCGTGTACTTTCTTTGGCGATGGCGCCGCCAGCGAGGGCGACTTTCACGAAGCGTGCAACTTCGCGTCGAACCTTGAGATCCCAGTCGTCTTTGTCTGTCAGAACAATTTCTGGGCGATCTCCACTCCATCCAAGATCAATAGCGCGGCGCCAACATTTGCGCAACGGGGGCTCTCGTATGGGATGCCATGTGTGCAGGTCGATGGCAATGACATCTTCGCCACGGTCTACGCGATGAAGCAAGCGACGGAGTACACGCGCAAGCACGGCAAGCCGTACTTCGTCGAGATGGTGACCTACCGACTTGGCGATCACACCACTGCAGATGACGCGAAGCGATACCGCGATGCCGACGAAGTCGAAGCATGGCGACGCAAAGATCCGATCATTCGTCTCAACGCGCACCTCAAGAATCTTCGGATTTGGGATGACGAGAAAGAGGCCGCGTTGCGAGCGAAGGTCGAACAAGACATCGCGGACGCGGTCGCGCGCGCAGAAAACATCACCCCTCCTGATCGCGTGGACGCTTTCGACAGCATGTACGCCGACATGCCCGCCGACCTCGCTTTGCAGCGGGACACTCGTCAGACGCATTCGCTCGGTCAAGACCCATCTCAACTTCCACCTGAGGCACAAGAGCGTGCGGCACAATTGGATGCCGCTGCACTTGCCCAGCACTCTGCGCACTAATCGAAATCACCATGGCCCATCTCACCCTCGTTCAAGCCATCAACCTCGCGCTGATCCAAGAAATGGAGAAGAACGATGCCATCGTGGTTCTCGGAGAGGACATCGGCGTCAACGGGGGCGTCTTCCGTGTCACCGAGGGATTGCAGAAGCGATTTGGTGCCGCGCGTGTGTTTGACACTCCGCTGGCGGAGTCGGGCATCATCGGGCTCAGCATCGGAATGGCCATGGGCGGACTGCATCCTGTGCCAGAGATCCAGTTCGAGGGATTCCTTGGGCCTGCATACGACCAGATTTGTTCACACGCCGCGCGTATGCGGAGTCGCACGCGTGGCGCCTTCACAGTGCCTATGACCATTCGTGTGCCGGTGGGTGGCGGCATTCATGCGCCCGAACTCCACAGCGATTCACCCGAGTCGATCTATGCGCACACGCCAGGGCTCAAGGTCGTGATGCCGAGCTCCCCGTATGACGCGAAGGGGCTTCTCGTCGCGGCGCTCCGTGAGCCTGATCCCGTGATCTTCTTCGAACCCAAGCGCATCTACCGCGCGATCCGCGAAGAGGTACCAGAGGACGAATACACGCTTCCGCTCGGAGTCGCCCGCACTGTTTGCGAAGGCTCAGATCTCACGATTGTGAGTTGGGGCGCGAGTGTGGTGCAGTGCATGCAGGCGATTGAGAAGAGCGAGCGATCGATTGAACTGATTGACTTGCGCACGATTTATCCATTCGACATGGACGCAGTCGCCACAAGTGTGAAGAAGACTGGTCGTTGCGTTGTTGTGCATGAAGCACCGCTGACTTGCGGCTTCGGAAGTGAAATCGCCGCTCGGATCATGGAGCGATGCTTCCTGCAACTTGAGGCACCTGTGCAACGGGTTGCGGGCTTCGATACCACGATGCCCTACTACAAGTTGGAACTTGACTACCTCCCAGACGCCAACCGCGTCTCGCGCGCCATTCAAGACTGCCTCGCGTACTGAGCGCTCCGAGCCCGACTCATTGGAAACCGTCGATCATGCTTGAACACATCTGGCCGAGTCTTCCCGCCGAGTTTCGCGAAGAGCTCATGCTGCAATGCGTGAAGTGCCTCAAGGGCATGCCGGCCGAATGCGACGCGTTTGCTCGCATCGTGGCCGACATCACGAAGTCTCGCCCACAGACAGTGAAGTCACAGTGGCGACTCTCCAATGTTTATGGAACCAAGCTCGCGCTTGCCCGCGAGCCGCAGCGGGCTTCGCCGTTCTTCGCCATTGCATTCATGTCGGTGCGTCAGCCCGAAGTGACCGCGCTCTACAAGGCGCTTGGTGTGGTGCACACCGATCTCGCTGTGGATGAATCCTCCATCGTGACCAATCCTCCCACGCAGGCACAGTTTGCGCGTGTGCTCGAGAAGGGGCTCGAGGGGACTTCTTCCGACGCCGTGCGGTGCATGGTCGCCATCATCGCCGATGCGGGTATTGACAGCTGGCAATGGCCCGCACGCAACGCGCTCGAAGCATCGCTCGCCACGCGTTGACCGAGCGCGTGCGATCACTCGCACGGCCCCCACGCATCGAGAAGAATCGCAAGGTCGGAGCCGTCTACGATTTCATCGCCGTTGAGATCGGCGACCGACGCGGTTTCGCCCCACGCGTTCAGGACGATCGCGAGGTCCGACGCGAGGACCATGCCATCGTGATCGAGGTCACCCATGCAGAATGGTTCAACAAGGATCGCGATCTTGCCACTTGCAGATGCGCCGTTGAGGCCGACCCCAGATCCGCCACTGATTCGAATGGCGTAGGGGACACCTGCGATCACGATCGCTCGTGCGCCCGCGGAGCCGCATCCGTGGTTGTCGCATGCGATGGGCAACAGTGCATTGCACGGACCCTTGTAGATCGAGACATGCGGCTCGTCGCGTGTTTCGCCGCCGAAGTCAGCGCAGGTTGTCGCGAGAAGTTTGCCCGAGACACTTGGGACGATCTTCATCCATGTCGCTCGTTCGCCGTCCGAGGTTCCGACGCAAGTTGGCACGATGTCGGCGTTGGCGCCGATGGTTGTGAACGGATAAACACCAGGCGTAACCGTCTGCATCTGTCCACATCCACCCGCGTTGTCGTTGGTTGGAAGAAACTTGAGATCAAGCTCAAAGTCGCCGCGCTGCTGTGAGATGCTCGCGACACGCACGAGGACGCGTTGACCGGCCGTTACAAGTGCAGTCGTGGCCGCGCCGTTGGGATTTATGCATGCGCCACCCGATGCATTCGAGACTCCGCATCCAATCGGCATGGCATTGGGACCAGTCGAGTGGATGGAGATTGCATTGGGAAAGTTTGTCTGGGGAGCGCAGGTTGATGCGAGGAGCATGCCATTGACTGGCGCGGTGTACTCAAACCATTTGCCGTAGGTCGTGAATTGGGCGCACGGCAATTGCATGGTTGCCGCGCTCATGTTGAGGTTGTGGTCGGGGAGTGCGGCTGTCCACGGAATCGCAAGCGCGGGAACGCTGCCGAATGGTCGCGTGGGGTTGATGGCCACGCGATACCACGAAGCGACATCTCCAAGTTCAGTCCCACCGACGCGAACGATGTAGGTGGTTCCTGCAAGTACAGGGACATGGAGCGGCGTCGAATCTGTTGAGCATCCGACCGAGAGCAGAGTTGTCGGCGGACCTTGTTGATTGACGCGGTAGACGGCGACAACATCAGGTGCGGCGACGAGGCCGTTGGTTGCACCCGCATCGCGCTGCACCTCCATCTCTCCATCCTCTGGAGGCACGATGTCGAAGAAGATGCCAGGTCCCATCGGTGGAGTACCGGGGCAGTACGGAGGATCGGGGTCGGGGTGCGCGCCAGTTGTGTCGACGAAGATCCGAGTGGCGAGCATTGCAGCTGGGTAGGCGTGGAATGGGAAATCATCGCCAGGAACATCACCACCAGCGTTGATTACCGTGATAGGGGTTGGGAAGTAGGTTGTGTTGTTCCCGGTGTAATCATCCCAATCGTAACTTGATCCGTTGGATGTCACGATCACACCCACATAGTACGAACCACTCTCGACAGAACTCGGGATCGTCCGCGTGAGATTGCCACGCCAATCGTCGTCAAAACTAAAAGTGGTGAAGGAGTTGTATGTTCCGAGCAAGATGTCGCTCTCTGTAATGTTCGTGTTCTTCGAGAGGTAGACGCGCAGTCGAACATTGCTCACGGAACTCGTGGACATGTTCTCGACGAAAAGATTGGTCAGGGTGAGCGTCGCGCCAACCGAGATGGTCGTCGGCGTCACCGTCCCATTAGTAATGGAACCATTCATCCACCAAGACTCGACACCCATGTCATCGATGTTCTCTTTCGTGCCCTGAGTGTCATAGATCGATCGAAGGGCTTTGGCATCGCGGCGGTGCAAGCCGCGCCCATCCTCCACGTTTGAGCGACTGCCACCAACCATCACGCTCGGCCGGTCGAAATTATAGGTTTCCGCACCGCAATAATCCCCTGTTTCAAGTCCAAGCGAATGGCCCATCTCGTGCATCACGGCCGGTCCGTAGAGAAAGGGTCCCGCCAGACCAAGTACGTTATCAAGGTCGTACTCCCATGAATACGCTGGGTTGAACTGAATGTCATTTTCAACAATGTTGTCGCATCCATCTCCTGACCATCCCCAGTTCGCCGCGAGGACATTCGCTCCCCACGAGCCCAGAGGGCCGTAAATCTCTTTCATCTGGGCACTGCTCGGCCAGCCACAGAGTTCGTCCTCACTGTTTGGGGCGCTCCAGGTGCCATCATCCGCAGAGTAGCGATGGACATCGAAGTACTCGTTGTAACGAGCCATTGCCCACTCATTGTGATCGTACGCGGTCCATGCGGTTGGCATTTGTTCATAGACGAGCATCAGATCGCGGTACCCACACGAACAAAGGGTGAGGCCATTCGATTCAAACACCGGCAGCACCTGGATGCCGCGGAGCACGGGAGAGGTTCGCGCGCGATCTCCGCGTTCAGCATGAATTGTCGCGAGCATCTGTTCGAGTGTCATCGCACTCGCGGTGTTGATGTCGACCGCAGTCGTGATGTCATTGCCCACAACTCCGACATCAGGAATCGCGCGGGACGGCTCTGCCGCGGCAAGGGTGGCGACTCCATTCAAGAGGCTTGTTGCTCGACGGGCATAATGGAACTCACCACCTTGAACTCCAGTCACGGGTCGGTATCCGCTCACAACGGGATAGGAAACCCCGTCATCCCCTCGCACGATCCTCATGCATCCATGCACCCCTCCAAGCGTTGCGGGTATGAGCACGCGCGATGGGTCTTCGAGGAAGAGCAGATAGGTCGCACCGGTGTCAAAGCGAGTGTGCTCGGAGACATCGAACGATTTCCCATCGAGTTCGCCGCCGAGCTGGGACACTTCGATGACTGTTCCTACAGAACGCGGATGCGTGACACTGTGCAGCACCTTGATCTGCGTTTTCGTGAGGATGAAGCCCTTTTCGTTGTATACGCACTTCGAGCTGAGAATTGTCCCAACCACGATGGACTTCGAGTCCACTGCAAGTTGCCGCACCGTTGGTTGTGTTGTCTCGGCAGAGGCGCTGAAGGTCAGAACTGCGATCACGAAAGCGACGAGCAGGAATCGGAAGTTTCCAAGCATGACCATCTCCTAGTTGGGACTTCGGGCAGACGCACGACCGTGCGGACGAGGGGGCGATCAGGGAGTATGTACGAAGGGTTCCAGAGCGGAAGCGGAATCGGAGAAGCCCACGCGAGACGCGAGTTATCGCCCCGCAATTCGGTTACAAGCGCTGTGGCGTGGACAGCTGAGAAGGTGCTCATTGTACATCCCGACCGCCTGCATGAATGCGTAGACGATCACCGGTCCACAGAAGGTGAAACCGCGCTTCTTGAGGGTCTTGGCGAGGGCGGTGCTTGCTGCGCTCAGCGTGCCAATCTCTTCGCTGCGTTTGAGTCGCAGGTCAATCGAGCGGTGATCGACGGCCTCCCAAAGCAAATCTCGGAACGCTCCCTCGCCTTGCTCCATCACCGAGAGCCATGCGCGTGCATTCTTGATTGCGCCTTCGATCTTCAGTCTTGATCGAATGATTCCAGGGTTGTCGAGGAGCCTCACAACATCGGTTTCAGAGAATCGCGCGACCTTCTCGGGATTGAACTGCTTGAATGCCTTGCGAAACGCATCGCGTTTCTTGAGTACGGTGATCCAAGAGAGCCCCGCTTGGAATCCATCGAGCACGAGTTTTTCATAGAGCGCGCGATCATCAAGTTCAGGAACGCCCCATTCGGT
>SXUJ01000135.1 GCA_005790565.1 Planctomycetia bacterium | reverse complement strand
TGCTGCGCACCCTGCGGAATCTCTGCCACCTCGGCAACTCGGTGATCGTGGTTGAGCAAGACGAAGATGTCATCCGCTCCGCAGACTGGCTCGTTGACATCGGCCCAGGCCCCGGCCGGCACGGTGGCGAGATCGTTGCGCAAGGCACACCGGAAGAAGTCTCGCGCCATCCCACGAGCCTCACCGGCGATTACCTCGCGCTTCGCCGCACCATCAGCATTCCCCCAACGCGTCGCGCGCTCTCTCTCGATCGCGCGATCACCGTGAGGGGCGCAAAGGCCAACAATCTCCAGTCGGTTGATGCCGTCTTCCCGCTCGGTGGCATCGTGTGCGTGACCGGCGTCTCCGGAAGCGGCAAGTCGACGCTTGTGAATGACATTCTTCGCAAGGCTCTGCAGCGCGCGCTCTCGCATGGGTCGGAAACCCCGGGCGCGCACGCGACCGTCACCGGACTTGGCGCGATCGACCGCGTCGTCGAAGTCGATCAGGCACCCATTGGTCGTACGCCTCGTTCAAATCCCGCGACTTACACAGGCATTTTCGATGACATCCGCAAGATTTGGGCGATGCTCCCCGAGTCCAAGATTCGCGGCTACGAGCCGGGTCGATTCTCGTTCAATGTCAAAGGTGGTCGGTGCGAAGCCTGTCAGGGTCAAGGCGTGAAACGCATCGAAATGCACTTCCTTCCGGATGTGTTTGTGGCCTGCGAAGTCTGTCAGGGCAAGCGGTACGCTCGCGAGACGCTCGAGATCAAGTTCAAAGGGAAGAGCATCGCCGACCTCCTCGCGACGACGATCGAAGACGCGCGCGATTTCTTCGAGGCACACACGCGCATCGCGAAGATGCTCGCGTGCCTCCATGATGTTGGATTGGGTTACCTTGAACTTGGCCAAGCATCCACGACGCTCTCGGGCGGCGAAGCGCAGCGCATCAAACTCGCGACAGAACTCGGCACGGGCGCGACGGGCGGTCGCACCGTCTACATCCTCGATGAACCGACGACCGGATTGCACTTTGCTGATGTGGAGCGTTTACTCGCGGTCCTTGCACGACTCGCCGACGCGGGCAACACACTCGTCATCATCGAACACAACCTCGACGTCGTGAAGTGCGCGGATTGGATCATCGATCTTGGCCCAGAAGGCGGCGACCGAGGTGGGCGCATCGTGTGTGCAGGCACACCGGAAGAGGTCGCGACGCATCCAACCTCGTGGACCGCAAAGTGGCTCAAGCCGCTCTTGGAACGGCCGGCGCACGCTAGGGGGCCTATCGCAAAGACTCGGCGACTTGCGCGCGTCCGAGACTGAAGTAGCCGCGTCCTTCCATCGACGCGCCGTGCCTCAGCCCGACTTCAAGCGTGCCCGACAATTCGAAGTATCTCGCTTCACCGACGAGGGAGAATCGTCCCACATGTTGCAATAGGTCGCGGAGCTCTGTCACCGTGAAACAATGCCGTCCGTCGGCACTTCGCTCGCCCTCAAAGAGGTCTTCGCGACGAACTTCGCTGCGTATCGTGAGGAGTCCGTCGGGTGCGAGGATGCGCTGCAACTCTCGAAGAAACCCGACTGGGTTCCAATACCGCTCGAGCACACCTGTGACGAGTACGCAGCGCTGAGAAGCATCCGCGAACGGCAAGCACGCGAAGTCTTCAACCGCATGGAGAAAGCTGCTCGCCGCACCAAGGAAAGATCGCGCCAACGCACACGCCTCTCCCTCGCACTCAATGGCTACGCATCGCACGCCATGACTCGCGAGCGCTCGTGGAAGTAACCCGACGCCGCAGCCAACGATGCATGGATCACTGCCACCCTGTGCTGCTCTCGAGGACATTGCTGCGGCGATTTCCTCCGCGAGCCGAGCTTGCATCCGAGGGTCGCCCGCCAATTGCATCGCGTCGCATGCCTTTGCTTCGACGCTGCCGTCTGCGAGATCCCGCCAGAGCATCGGCGTTCCTCGCGCGGATTCGCGCACCTCCGCCAAGTCGGGCGCGAGTCGATCGAATCCATGCCGCGCACAAAACAGCTCCAGCATGTCGTCCAGGGCGAGCGACGCGTCCGCCGCGTTGGCGCGGCGCTGCCGCTCCATATGCCAGTGCTCGAACACGATTGCCTTCGTCGCGATCACGCGCCATCCAGCCTTGCGAACCCGCACGCCGTACTCCTCAGTTTGCCCGCGAAGAAAGGACTCGTCGTAGCGTCCCACGGTCGTCTCCACCTCGCGCCGAGTGCAGTAGAAGCAGCCCATCGCATGATCGACTTCCATCATCGGCGGAAGTGCCTCACGGGGAACCCCCCGTCCAATGTGGCGGTACCCGCGCGGGCCGAAGAGGTCATCGCCGAATGCGTGCACCTCGCCATTGGAAAGCAGTTGTAGACCAGTCACCACGCCGACTTGCGAGTCGCGCTCAAATGCCTCCACAAGCTTCGTGAGCCAATTGGCTGTCTTGAGCACGATGTCGCCATCGAGGCGAGCGATGTACGCGCCCGTCGATTCGTCGAGAAGGCGATTGAGCACGGTGGAGAGGACTCCGCAGTGCGAGAGCTCGATCAGTCGAAGAAATGGGCGGCCATCGCCCCATCGTTTCGCGGCCCACGCGCGCGCCGTCTCGAGGCTGTCGTCGGTCGAGCCATCGTCGGCAAGCAGAATCTCAAATGGAACCGACTCCGTCGCAAGCGTCAACTCGAGGCTCGCAAGGAGTTCGCTGAGAAAATCCCGTGCGCCATCGCGTGCGTTGGCGCGCCCATTATTGAAGTTGGGAATGATGATGCTGACGGTGCACATGCGGGGAGGTTCAGGAGCCATCGAACAAGCGGGAGAAGATCGGGCGAAGGCAAGATCGGCACAGCGGTCCATTTGGTTCAGCAATTCCGAGAACATGGTCGGTCCACGCCTCGGAATCCATGACTACGCGGTTGCGGGAGCGCGTTATTCGCCCGATGATGCGCGCCAGTATGTCCACCGATCCGGAAACCCCATGGTCCCTCGCGCTCCGAAGCATTACCCAACCGAGCGACGGCAATCACCAAGGATCGGTGTTCGGAGGGGTGATCATGTCGATGATCGATCAAGCGAGCTATGTGGAAGCGCGTCGACATGGCGTGCATCGCTGGCTGACGGTGGCGATCGAGAAGATTGAGTTTCAGTCCCCGGTCTGGATGGGAGACATGGTGACTTGCTGGACGAGGGTCTCGCGATTCGGCACGACGAGTGTCACCGTCGAAGTTCGTGTGGAGGCCGAGCGATTCACGACGGGGGATGCAATCAATGTGACGATCGCGTCGGTCACGATGGTCGCCACCAATGACATGGGCAAACCAATCCCCTTCCGTTCGCCGCCTTCCCTGCCGATCGCGTCGTCGGCGCCGAGGCCGCACTGAGATGTTCGACGCGAACGCTGCACGAACTCCTCCGCGCGTCGCCCTCCTGCTCTCGGGAGGCGGTCGCTCTGCATTGAATCTCCATCGCGCCTTCGTCGAGAGTCGGCCGCGCGCGACGACCGCCCTCATTCTCGCGCACAACGAGTCGCACGCTGGCGTTGCGCTCTGTCGCAACGCCGGACTTTCGGTCACCATCATTCCACGAGCGCTTCCCAACCTCGATGATGCGATTGACCGTGCGCTTGAGGCGGCCGAAGTTGAGCTCGTCTGCCTCGCCGGCTACCTCCGAAAGTTTCGAGTTGGAAACCGCTGGCACAATCGCGTACTCAATATGCACCCCGCGCTGCTGCCCGACTTCGGCGGCGCTGGCATGTTCGGCTTGCATGTGCATGCCAAGGTGCTCGAGAGTGGACGAACCGAAAGCGGCTGCACGGTTCATCTTGTGGATGACGAATACGACCATGGGAACATCGTGCTCGCGCACCGCGTTCCGGTGCTCGATGGGGACACGCAAGAATCACTCGCCGCCCGCGTCTTTGCCCAAGAGTGCATCGCTTATCCGGAAGCGGTTACGCAATGGATCGAAAAAAATCTTCAGGCGAAAGACCCGCTCTGCCCCTCACCCTCCTCATAGGATGACAGGCGTGACTGTGCGCTGCGCCATTCTCCTTGTGTGCCTTCTGCTCCCCGTCGGAAGCAGCCACGCGGCCCCACCACCATCCCGTTCCGGCGTTCTGGCCCCGTCGATCGAACAACTGCTTCTCGCACGCCGTTGGGAAGAGGCGCACGCGGCCATCAGCGTCCAGCTTCAACATCATCGAAGCGACACGACCTTGCTCTACAACGATGCGTGCGCGCTCGCGCAGATGGACAAGCTCGATCTCGCGGCGGAGCAACTGCTCGCTTGCGTGAAGGCGGGCTTCCGCGACTTTCGTCTGATGGAATCCGACCCAGACCTCGAACGACTGCGCGCACACCCCACTTACACCGCCATCATGGAAGCCGCGGCGGGAACTGCTCCTCGTTCCCCTCGCGACAAACCGCTGCGCGCGCCCGCGTCACTCGAGACATTCAAGGGAAAACACGGCGATGCGTATCGCTATGAACACGATGCCGCTCGTGGACTCTGGTACGCGACGACGCTATCGGAGAGTTCGCACGCGCGCATGCGATTGATGCTCGAGCAACTCGCCGATCATCTCGCGAGCGCGTACTTTGGCGAGATGCCTCGGCGAGAGGTGCTCGTTGCGGTACTGCGCGAAGCCGACGCGAGCCAGTATCTCGCCACAGACGCAGTGCGCGGCATGTATGAACACGGGCCTCGGCGCCTCGTCACGCGAGACACCGGCAGCAGCTTGCAGCACGAGTTCGTGCACCTCATGCACTTCGCATTCATGGAGCGCAGCGGGCAGCGGCATCCGATTTGGATCCAAGAGGGACTCGCGAGCCTCTACGAAGACTACGATCGTGACGAACAAGGAAACTTTTCGTTTCGCCCCAACATGCGGCATAACTTTGCGCGCAAACAGGTCAAGTCCACAACCGCGCAGTCGTGGCGCAGCCTCCTCTCGATGAGCGCCGCAACCTTCATGGAAGACGCAGAACGCCTCTACCCCCAAGTGCGATCGATCTTCGAGTTTCTCGCGCGCGAGAAGAAGGCGGAGAGTTTCTTCGCTGAATACATCTTGACCTACGATATTGATGAGTCAGGCGCGACGGCGCTCGAGCGCGTGTTCCATGAACCCTTGCAGACGATCGAACAGCGCTGGCGAAAGTGGGTGCTGGCTCGGGGGACAGTCGACGACACGGTGCAACGCGGAGACGCGGCCCTCGGGGTGCAAACCGAGGACACCGGCGATGGAGCACGCATTCTGCGTTTCGTAAAGAACAGTGCCGCCGAAAGAGCTGGCCTCACAGTGGGAGATGTCATCATTCAAGTCGCCCTCGAACCGGTTCGCAGCGTGATCGAACTGCAGATGGCTTGCGCAAAGCTCCGTGTCGGGTCGGTCGTCGCCGTTCGATATCGCCGTGGCGCGAACGACGCGGTTGTGCAAGTCACGCCGCAAGCGCTTCGATAGGCTTCAAGCACGCCGCAAGGCTTCCAGCACGCTCCAAGGCTTCCGGCACATTGGTAGGGTTTTCTCCGAAATCCGTGGCTCCTCGCGCACGGCGCAAGGGCGTACACTTCCAATCCGCGCGCGAACGGATGCATTATGCCGACGCCGCGTTTTATCTCTGACCCCGTAAGGCAACTTTTCTTATGCAGATCAAAGTCAAGGGCAAGCACATCGAAGTTACTGAGGCCATCGACGCGTACGCGAAGAAGAAGGCAGAACGACTCACAAAGTACTTCGATCGCGTGCTCGGCATCGATGTCGTGATCGAAAAGGAACACAACGGCTACCACGTCGAGTTCATCGTCGACGTGGAGCACCACGAGGACTTCATTGTGAACGCGAGGGACCCAGACCTGTACGCGGCCATTGATGCGGCGTCGGACAAGGAAGCGCGCGTCATCGTCGACTGGAAAGAGCGCGTCCGAAACAAGAAGCACTAAGAAACACTCCCTCCCATGGCCACCGCAAAAACGGAACCAATGAAGTTACGCGAAATCGTCGCGGAGAAGGCGATTTTGCCCGCGCTTGTTGCTGAGAAGCGCGACGACGCAATTCATGAACTGCTCACCGCGCTCGTCGCGGCGGGTCGAGTTTCGCCGCAGATGAAGGCGAGTTTTGCGAAATCCATCATCGATCGTGAGAAGAAGGGATCGACGGGCTTGGGCAAGGGCGTCGCCACCCCCCACGCCAAGCACAAGAGTGTGAAGCGACCGTTTGTCGCCATTGGGGTCTCCAAGGGCGGCGTTGATTTTCATTCGATTGACAAACAACCGGTTCATTCAATCTTTCTGCTGATCTCTCCGGAGGAGCACCCGGAGCTTCACCTCGCCGCCATCCAATCGATTTATTCACAACTGACGAAGGATCAGTTCCGAAACTTTCTTCGCCAAGCAACGACAATTGAGGATGTGCTCACGATCCTCGAAGAAGCGGACGCTGGTCACTGAGCCGCCATCCGAAGTTTCCCTGCTTCTTCGCGAGGCCGCCCTCGCCGCATTCGACATCCACGCCGTTCTCGCAACAGAGTTCGATCTGTGCGCGCATTCCTCCCTCCCTCCCAACACACCGTGCAGCGCGCGATCACCACAATCCGGAATCGACTCGGACTGCACGCGAGGCCGGCGATGGCATTCGTCGAGGAAGCGATGCGATTCGAATCGAATGTTTCCGTGCGCCGGTGCGACAGCGATGAGGTGGTAGACGGAAAGTCGATCTTGCAGATGCTCATGCTTGCAGGAACCTGCGGCTCCGAGATCGAAATCACTGCTATCGGATCGGATGAAGTGCCCACCCTTGCCGCTTTGCTGGCGCTGATCGAAGCGGACTTCGGCGAAGACGAATGATCGAGTCGGGCGATCGACCTGCCGCGTCAGCCCACTCGCTCAGCGGCTGCCGTGCGTTTCATGAGCGCGGCAATCGCATCCTTCGCTGCGAGTTGCTCGAAGAGAATGCCGTGCACTGCTTCGACGATCGGAAGTTCGATCCCCTTCGACCGAGCGAGTGCCACAAGCGCCTTGCAGGTCGGAACACCTTCCACGACGCTCGCACTTTCGGCCGGTGCGCGATCGACGGCGCGTGATGCCTGCTCACCCAACATCGCGCTGCGGGCGAGCGATTCCCCGAATCGTCGGTTGCGTCCATCCGGCGAGAAGCAGGTGGTCGCGAGATCGCCAACACCAGCGACTCCGAAGAAAGTCTCAAGCTTGCCACCGAGCGCGACGCCGACACGAGCAATCTCCGAGAGTCCCCGAGCGAGCAGCGCGCTCTTCGCATTACTGCCAAGTTCCAGACCATCGATCAATCCAGCCGCGATCGCAATCACATTCTTGCATGCTCCGGCGAGCTCCACGCCGACTGGATCATCCGATTGATAAATGCGAGTCCACGGACTGGCAAAGAGTTGCGCGGTGTGCGCACGAAGGGCGGCATCGGTCGATGCCGCAAGCATGACAGCCGGAAGTCGGCGCGCGAGCTCGGTCGCGATCGTTGGACCACTGAGCGCTGCAATCGGCGAACGCCCCTGTGTCATGGCGCGTAAGACTTCACTCGGTCGCTCAAAGGTCCCAACCTCAATCCCCTTCGCCACACAGACGATGCCAACGCCTGGCTTGATATGGGATGCGAGTGACGAAAAGGTCGGCCGGATGTACTGCGTCGGGAGCGCATTCACCACCACCGTGGCCCCGGCGAATGAACTCGGATCGCAAACCACGGCGACACTCGTTGGCAGCCGGAATCCTGGCAAACGGGGACTCTCGCGCGTGCGACTGAGTTCGGCCGCGAGCACAGGGAACGGTGACCAGATCGCGACCGCATGCGCGTGAAACGCCAGCAAATCCGCCAGCACGAGCGACATTTGCCCGTCTCCGGCGATGACCACGCGTTCCCGCGGAGGCGCTGATGTCTGCGTCATTCGCAGCAGGATAGCGTGTCGTCTCCATCGCCTCCCGTCGCGCAGTTTGGTACTCTTTCCCACCACTTCCCGATCCATGCGCTGAGGCCCCTTGGGCCTGCGCAAGACACCACTGCCCTGCACGATGAGCCAACTCGCCGCGAAACCGATGGATGCTCGCACCTCCTTTGCCGACAATGAGGCGACCGCCGTCCGATTGGAGCGCAAGCTTTTCTTCGCGCTCGTCGGCGCCATGCTGCTCTTCGCGGCATGGCTCGCAGGTGTGCTCGGCATCGAACAAACGGTCAGCAATCTGCCGGCGCTCTTCGGCGCGGCGATTCTCGTGGTCCCTCTCGCAAAGGGCGCGTGGGGAGAGTTGCGCGAAGGCCGCGCGGGCGGCGATTCCCTCGCGACGCTCGCCGTCTTCGCTGCCATCGCCAACGAGCTCTATCTCGCCGCGGGGTTTCTCGCGTTTTTCCTTTGGTTCAGCGAACTCGTGCTTTCGCGAACCGCATGGGGCGCGCAACGGGCGATTCGAAATCTCGTCGAACTCACTCCGGATATCGCACGCCTCGTGGACGCGAGCGGAAGCGAGCAAGAAGTCTCGCTTAGTCAAGTTCGCAACGGGATGATTGTCCGTGTTCGTCCGGGCGAAAATCTTCCCGTCGACGGCGTCGTGAGGAGTGGCGATTCCAACATCAACCAAGCGTCGCTCACCGGTGAAGCCGTGCCGATCGAAGTGCAACTCGGCTCACGGGTCTACGCAGGCACCACGAATCTCACAGGCGTCATCGATGTTGAAGTCGTCGCGGTCAAAGGCGAGACGACCATCGGCAAGGTCGAGAAGCTCATCCGAGAGGCCGAAAGCGCGAAGGGGCGCAAGCAAGAGCTCATCGAAAAACTCGCCGGCTACTATGTTCCGATCGTCCTCATGGTCGCGCTCGCGGTCTGGTTCTTCACCGCGAAGTCGAGTGACGCCGCGACGCGAGCCTCGGCTGCGGAGCGCGCGATCACCGTCCTCGTCGTCACGGCGCCAGGCGCACTCCTCATCGCCTACCCGACGGCCATGGTTGCCGCGTTCGCGGCCGCAGCGCGGCTCGGCGTGATGATCAAGCAGACTCGCACGCTTGAATCTGCCGCGACGATCGACACGGTTGTCATGGACAAGACCGGCACGCTCACGACTGGAAAGTTCGCCGTGAGCCGACTCGTTCCCACTCCGGGTGTCGACGGCGCGATGCTTCTCCAGTGCGCCGCCGACGCGGAACAATCTTCGAATCACCCGCTCGCCCGCTCGATTCTGGAGACGGCCGAGCGCGCTCGCATCGTCCCCGCTGGGCTCACGGACTATAGGGAAATGCATGGTAGAGGCGTGATTGCGCGCACCGCTGCTGGCGAACTCCACGCAGGACGCGCCGCATGGTTGTGCGAAGTCAATCCGACGATCACCGAGTTGGTGCAAGAAGTCGAAACGAAGATCGATGGCATGTCGAGCGTGCATGTCATGCTCGGCGACCGCTACCTCGGCGCCGTTGGACTGGAGGACAAACTCCGTCGCAACGCGAGCGAGACGATCACCCAACTTCGCGCCATCGGCGTGCGGCGAGTCGTGATGTTTACCGGCGATCGATTACAGGTCGCCAAGCGCGTCGGGCAGAGCGTCGGCGTCGATGCCATCGAAGCGGAGTGCCTGCCCGAAGAGAAGCACGAGGAACTCAAGTACCTCATTCGAAAGGGCCACCGCACGCTCGTCGTCGGCGACGGCATCAATGACGGTCCAATCCTCGCGACCGCCGATGTGGGCGTCGCCATGGGCCTTTCCGGTTCTGACATCGCCACCAATAGCGCAGGGGTTGCGCTGATGAATGACGATCTTCGGAACATCCCGTTCTTGCTCGAACTTGCGCGAAAGGCGCGCGGCGTAATCGTCCAAAACATCACCGTTTCAATCCTTCTTGCGCTCGTCGGACTCGCGCTCGCGGCCACCGGGCGACTGTACATCTGGGTCACCCCGTTCTACCAAGCTGCCGCGTACATCTTTGTCATCGCGAATTCCCTCCGTCTCGTGCGATTTGGCGAGGATTTCGCGTCGGCTGAAGAGCATCGACGCGAACAGGATGCGCTGCGCGCAGCAAAGCCAAGGCGACGAGGGTGACACGCCAAGGTTGATGTTGGCGGATGGCTCGGGCGCGTTGGGTCGCGACGCTTGCTAAACTCCGCTTCCCCATGGCCACGCTCGACACGATTCGCACGATCCTCGGCAGTGATGCCGATTCCCTCCTCTCCCACCAAGCCAAGGTGTCGAAGGATGTTTTGCACGCGCCGGGCGCAGACTTCGTCGATCGCATCTTTGCTCCGAGCGATCGCAACCCACAGGTCCTCCGCAACCTCCAAGCGATGCTCGGGCATGGCCGGCTCGGTGGAACGGGATACCTCTCGATTCTCCCGGTTGATCAGGGCATCGAGCACTCCGCCGGCGCCAGCTTCGCCAAGAACCCGATTTACTTCGACGGCGAGAACATCATCAAACTCGCGATGGAGGGGGGCTGCAATGCAGTCGCCACAACCTTTGGCGTTCTCGCGAGTTGCTCGCGTCGATACGCGCACAAGATCCCCTTCCTCCTCAAGCTCAATCACAACGAGCTGCTCACCTATCCGAACAAGTTCGATGAAATCATGTTTGGTTCGGTGCGGGAAGCGTGGAATCTCGGCGCCGCCGCCGTGGGCGCAACGATTTACTTTGGCAGTGAGCACTCCGATCGACAGATCGTCGAAGTGTCACAGGCGTTTGAGGAAGCCCACGAACTCGGCATGGCGACGGTGCTGTGGTGCTACCTCCGCAACAACGCGTTCAAGAAAGACGGCAAGGACTTCCATGTCGCTGCTGACCTCACCGGTCAGGCGAATCATCTTGGCGTCACGATCAAGGCAGACATCATCAAGCAGAAACTTCCTGAATTGAACGGCGGATTCACCGCCCTCAACACCGGCGACTCGAGTTACGGAAAACTCGACAAACGCATGTACACCGATCTCTGCACCGACCATCCGATCGACCTCTGCCGCTATCAGGTGCTCAACTGCTACTGCGGGCGTGGCGGACTCATCAATTCCGGCGGCGCGAGCGGCGCGAACGACCTCGCCGACGCGGTGCGGACTGCCGTCATCAACAAGCGTGCGGGAGGCATCGGACTCATCAGTGGCCGCAAGGCGTTCCAGAAGTCGATGCAAGATGGTGTCGCGCTGCTCCACGCGATTCAAGATGTCTACGCGTGCCCTGCCGTCACGATTGCGTGAGGCCGACAGCACGCACACTGCACAAAGCACAGGATTGCCCGCGTGAAAGTCCTCCTCGCAATGTCCGGCGGCGTTGACAGTTCAGTCGCGGCCGTGCTCCTGACGCAGGCCGGGCATGAAGTCGTGGGATGTTTCATGCGCCTGGGATCGCCAGGCGAGACGCTCGATGCACCCACCGCTGCGCCCGCGTGCTCCGCAAAGCCCGCTCGCATTGGACACCAGGGCTGCTGCTCGATCAACGACTCCGAAGACGCGCGCCTTGTCGCTGCGCAACTCAACATCCCGTTTTATGTCGTGAACTTCAAGCGAGATTTCGGCCGCATCATTGATTACTTCGCCCAAGAGTACGAGGCAGGGCGCACACCGAATCCGTGCGTGCGCTGCAACGACTGGCTCAAGTTCGGCCGATTGCGCGAGTACGCGGCGCAACTCGGATGCGATGCGGTTGCGACTGGCCACTACGCGCAAGTCACGAGGCCTGGAGGCGCGACCGCGCGGCTCAGTCGAGGCGTCGATCGCGCGAAAGATCAGTCGTATGTGCTCTTCGGCATCGGTCAAGACGCCGTCGAACGCATGTTGCTGCCTATCGGCGGACTGGCGAAGTCAGAAGTGCGCGCCATCGCGCAATCGCACGGTTTGCGCGTCTTCGACAAACCGGACTCGCAAGAGATCTGTTTCGTGCCCCAAGACTACGCCACCTTTCTCGAAGATCGACGAAGCGCGTCCTTTTCCGAAGGCACCGTCCTCAACGAGAAGGGTGATGCGCTCGGGCGGCATGGCGGGCACCAACGGTTCACCATCGGTCAACGCCGGGGCATCAGTGTCCCCACGACCGCTGCGGTTTCCATCCCGTTGTATGTGATCGAAAAGGATGCGGTGCGCAACACCATCACGGTCGGGCCGCGCGACGCACTCGATGTCTACGCTGTCACCGCAACGGATTGCGTCTGGTATGACGAACCCTCGCGCGAATGGCGATCCGTCGGCGCACAAGTCCGCGCGCACGGCCGCGCGATTCCGGCCATGATGCGCTCGACCGAGTGTGGCGCGATGGAGATTCGCTTTCTTGAAGCGGAATCCGGCGTCGCTCCTGGACAGGCGGTGGTGTGCTACGCCACGACTGCAAGCGCGTGTGCGGCCGACGATGCACCGGGAGACGAAACCATCGTCGCCGGCGGATGGATTCAATCGACCGCGCGCACGCCGTCAGAGTGAGTTTGCGCGGCACAAAGCGAGTAATCTGCGCTCGCGCCATGTCGAGGGTCGAAACCGCATCCATCACCTCATCCGAACCATCGCGAAACACCGCCGTGGAGGAGGTGCTGTATGTCGGCATCGATGAGGCAGGATACGGCCCGTTGCTCGGCCCACTGTGTGTTGGCATGTGCGCGTTCCGAGTGCCCGCCTCGCTCTTTACCCCACTCGCTCCGAATCTCTGGAGCACGCTCGCCGCTGGCGTTTGTCGCAAGGGCAAAGATCGCCGACGACGGATCGCCGTTGATGACTCCAAGAAACTGAAACTCCAAGGCGAAGAACCGCTTCGCTTGCTCGAACGAGGCGTGCTCGCGTCGCTCGCGGCTGGCGAAGATGGAGCGATGCCTACGGACGATGCTGCGTACTTTCGCGCGGTCGGCGCGACGCTTCCGCACGAGGACGATGCGCCTTGGTATCGCGATGTGCTTCCGCTCCCATGCAACATTGAACTCCCCGATGCACGCATTGCCGCGCAGCTGCTCCGTCGCGCGCTCAAACAGGCAAACTGCACGATGGCCGCACTTCGAGTGACGACGCTCGATGCCAATCCATTCAACCAGCTGTATGCGCGTCTCGGCAACAAGGGTGTACTGAACATGTCTCTCGTGTTGACGCAACTTGAGTCCGCGCGAGGTCTCGCAAGGGGCGCTCGCGTCGTTGCGGCGATTGATCGACAGGGAGGGCGGGCGGAGTACGCGGAGGCACTCTCGCGACGATTTCCCGCCGACACCGTCAGCACGATCCGAGAGGATGATGAACTCAGCACGTATCGAGTCGAGGGGGAAACCGGCAAACTCGATGTTGCATTCGCGACCCGTTCGGAAGAACGCCATCTCCCCACCGCCCTCGCTTCAATGGCCGCGAAATACACGCGCGAACTTGCGATGCGCCGCCTCAACGGCTGGTTTTTGGCCCGTCAGCCTGGCCTTGCGCCCACGGCAGGCTATGTACAGGACGGACTCCGGTTCCTCGAACAGGTCAAGCCGACGCTCCTACTCGAGCGGGTGCCGGAAGAGGCTTTCGTTCGAATGGCGTGAAACCGAGGGGCAGAAGAAAGGCAAAAACGACGCTTGCATCCCCTCTGGGGGGTTGGCTACACTTACGGACTTTCCACAATTTCCGATCGACTGGCCGATTGGAATGCTTGTCACGAGTTCCACTCGTTCTGCCTTGCACCGTGCCCCAATCTTGCAGATGGACGACGATCCACCAAACGACGACGACGAACCCACCTGACGCGAGGAACTTCCTCGCAACAGGTGTGGAGTTCGGCGTCGACTCGCGAGCGACCGCGAACTAGACCCGTCCAAACTCTCCGCACGGACCGCACAACCATTGATCCCCTTCGCGACACCTGTCGTCAGGTCGCCGTGATGCTTCGCTCCCCGTATTCGCTCGTCTCGCAATCGTTCACTTTTCTCGACAGAGTCAAAGGCTACACCCATGAGTCAGGACCTTACGAAACTCCGAAACTTCGGCATCTGCGCACACATCGACGCAGGCAAGACCACCGTTTCCGAGCGCATTCTTTTCGACACCGGCCGCATCCACACGATTGGCGAAGTGCACGACGGCACGGCGACCATGGACTTTCTCCAAGAGGAGCAGGAGCGCGGCATCACGATCCAATCCGCTGCGACGACCTGTCCGTGGGAAAAGGATGGACATGAGTACAAGCTGAACCTCATCGATACCCCAGGCCACGTTGACT
>SXUJ01000134.1 GCA_005790565.1 Planctomycetia bacterium | reverse complement strand
GACAGTCCGAGAAAGTCGAGGAAAAACAGCGGCTCGGCCCCCTGCACGATAAGGTCGTTCACATTCATCGCCACGCAGTCGATGCCCACGCCGTCGTAAATCTTCGCATCGGCGGCGAGTTTGACCTTGGTACCCACTCCGTCCGTGCACGCAACCAACACAGGGTCGCGATAGTTGCGCTTAAAGAGTTGCTGATTGAAGTCGAGGCGAAACATTCCGGCGAACGCGCCGTGCAAACCGATCACGCGCGAAGAGTGCGTTCGGCGGAGGATCGGTTGGATTCGATCGACAACTTCATCGCCAGCGTCGATGTTGACACCGGATTGAGCGTATGTGAGCGCCTTTTTTGCCATAGAAGGGAGAAGTGTAGCGAGCCCACTCTCGCCACGAGCGCAGATCGCCAATTGCGAGCATGCTGTATCATCCTCGCCCCCCATGAGCATCCTCGTCGACGGAAATACAAAGGTTCTTTGTCAAGGCATCACTGGCAGCGCGGGCGCGAGCCACACAAAGGCGTGTGTAGAGTACGGCTCACGATTTGTTGGTGGGGTGACTCCGGGTAAGGGTGGACAGAAGGACCCAAACGGCATTCCCATCTTCGACACCGTGCGCCAAGCGGTGGAAGCAACCGCTGCCGATGCGACCATGATCTTCGTGCCACCTGCGGGCGCGGCCGATGCAATTCTCGAAGCCGCTGCGGCGGGCATTCGGGTGATTTGCGCGATCACCGAAGGAGTGCCTGTGCAAGACATGATTCGCACGAAGGAAGCGCTCAAGGCATTTCCAGCCGCGACGCTCATCGGGCCGAATTGCCCAGGTGTCATTACGCCAGCGCGTCGCGTGAGTGGCTCGGGCGCGAGCGCGAAGTTTGAAGGCGGCTGCAAGATCGGCATCATGCCGGGGTACATTCATACGCACCGCGCCGACGCCCGAAGCGGGAAAAATGTCGGCATCATCAGTCGATCTGGAACGCTCACCTACGAAGCCGTCTGGCAAACTTCCGAGCTCGGTATGGGACAGTCGACCTGCGTCGGTATCGGTGGTGATCCCGTGCGAGGGATGGGATTCATCGAGGCACTTGCACTCTTCGCGAAGGACGACGACACCGATGGTGTGGTCATGATCGGCGAGATCGGCGGAACGGACGAAGTCGATGCTGCGAAGTGGATTCGTGACAACATGAAGAAGCCCGTCGCCGGCTTCATCGCTGGGCGCACCGCGCCCAAAGGAAAGCGCATGGGCCACGCAGGCGCGATCATTGGCGGCGAAGAAGACACCGCCCAAGCGAAGATCGACGCGCTCCGCGCGTGCGGCATCTTGGTTGCCGAGAGTCCCGCTGATCTGGGCGCGACGATGGCGAAAGCGCTCGGTCTTCGCGATTGACCGAGCGACTGCGTGGCCTATGCTGCGCACATGTTTGTACGCAATCGAACCGCATGGCTCTTCGCGCCTGTCCTCCTTGTGCTCTGGGTCGCGGTCGCCGTCAAGGCGGCACCTCAAGAGTCCCATCCGGAGCCGACAGTCTCATCGGCCCCAGAACGCGCGATTCGGTTCGCCGTGATTGGCGCGAGTACTTCTGCTGGATTCGGATGTTCAGCGCTCGATGTACGCGCAGATGGGCGATACGGCGACGCGGTCGACCTCGCACGGTTCGTCAAAGTTGCGTGCTCCGGCCGCAAGTGCGTGGTGACCGACCTCGCGAGCGGATACTTCTTCTTCAGCCCGATCGCGCAAGGCCGCGCGCAGATGGATCGCGCGCTCAAATCCAAAGCAGATGCAGTGCTCGCGATTGACTATCTCTTCTGGTACGCCTACGGCTCAGACGGACCCACAGGCGAGTTGCTCAAAGACGAGAGCGAGCGCGCCGCGAAACTTGAAATCGGACTCGCCCAGCTCGCACGCTGCGAGTGCCCGATGGTGATCGGCGACATTCCCGACATGAGTCGCGCCGTGGGAAAAATGCTCTCGCAGTCTCAGTTACCAAAGCGCGAAACTCTGACGCTTCTCAACGCGCGCATTCAAGATTGGGCGAAGGGCCGGAAGAATGTCTGTGTGATTCCGCTCGATGGACTCTCGCGAGACCTTCGCGAAAACGGCGCCATCACGATCGATGGAACGGAGTGGAGAGCGGCCAAGGACGAGCCGCTCCTACAAAGCGATGAACTGCATCCAACCGCTCGTGGACTCGCAGGCCTCACGGCGATCACCCTCGGTTCGATCGAGCCCCTCCTTCCCCCCGCCCTGCAATCCAGTTGCTCACGGGATCCTGCGTCGATCCTCCGCGCGCTACTCGCGTCGCTTCCAAAGCTCCCGGAGCCGCGCGCGAAACCGCTCGCGCCCGCGCCGTCAACGGCGCAACCGAGTGCCCCACCCGTTTCTCCGCCAGCCAATCCGCCCGCGAAGCAAGCCGCGTGAACTCACCGACAGATCGCGCGCAGTTTCGCCGCGACCGTCGCATCCTTCTCGTTGGCTGCTGCGCGCTCGCCGGCTTCACGCATTCCGTCACGACCGAGCAGTCGCTCGAGTGTGGGCGCGAGGAGCTTGAAGTCCACGCTTGCATCCGGACCACGCAAGTTGCGGGCGAGGACAGCCACTGCTCGCTTTCCATCGTCGCCCTGCAAAGTTCCGAAACGGCCCAATGCGAGGTGCCAGAGCATGGTCGTGTCATCCTCGCGATGGGAAGCACACTGCGTGAACGCCTCGACAAATGCATCAAAGTCGCGTGCGCGAAAGAGTGGACCGAGAGCATCAAGCGCAGTCGCCTTCGCGAATCCCGCCTGAACCGACATGGTGGAGAGCGAGACGGCGAGTGCGTCTTCGCCACTCATCACCAAATCATGCATCGCCGCGGCGAACCCCTCTGCGGTGGGATTTCCTTTAAGCGCTTGGAGGGAGGAGATCGCACTTACTCGCAGCGCAATCGCCGAGTCATCCGGCGGCGCAACACGCTGCACTCCGTAACGAGCGGGAATCATCGCGAGGTGTAACGGGTCGCCATAACCTGTGGTTCGCCACGGAAGCGAGAACGGTCCCTCAAAGACTCGCGCGGAAACAAGCAGCGGCGCGAGATACGCGACCCGTTCGGCAAGCAGCGCAGGCGGCGTGAACGCAGGCAAGAACGGTTCATACACCGAACCATGGACGCAATACGCACCCTGCTGAATGAAACGCCCGCCGACCGAGTCTCGATTCCCCGCCTGCGCGAGAGAAAAACTATGAATGAGATGTAACGCGACGGGCACATTCGTCAGCGGGACATCGTTCGCGCTCGCCATCACATTGTTCTCAAGCGCGAACTCCCACATCTGACCGTGCGAATTCAACCAAAGCATGCCGCAGTTGAAGCCGCCCATGAGCTGTCGCCGCCACGCGTCGAGGGTCATGTCGTTCCCAACAACGACGCGCGTCGTGATCTCGGTCTTGTTCAGGCGCGCGGCGGCAGCCTGCGGGAGATACGCCGCCCATCCTTGTGCATTGGGATACTGACTCATGAGCCAAGTTTCACCAGGACCAAGAAAGAGCGAACTCATCGCGACGAATGCGGATCGATCACGCGGGCCGAAGATCCAACTCGCGATCGCCCATCGATTACCATCGTCATGGCGACACAGACAATCCATCGTCGAGAGCGGATCGTCTGCGCGGATCGGCTGGGGAAGTCCGGCAACCTGTGGTCGCAATTCCGGCGCCAACTTCGGTATGCACTTTGGAGCAACCGCGCGGCAGAGGACAACGGTTTCAATCGCGTCACCAAGTCCGCGCCACGAAAGTCCGCTTGCCTCTGCCGCTGCCTCTGTCCGCCGACGAAGTTCCGTGAATCGAGAGGCGTCGATCGTGCCAAACTCATCACCAAAGTCGCCTTCAAGAAAAGTGATGGGAAGACATCGCGCGGCAGCGAGAGCAAGCCCCGCAACCCACGCGGAATCATCCATGCTCGTGAAGACTAAGCCAGGACTCGCCGTCGACGCTCGGATCGATGACGCCTGCAGGACAAGTGCCTCACGCTCACTGCGGGAGGTTGGCCAACCGCCGATCGACGCGCGACGCACAACCCGCGACGGCTTGAAAGCACGAATGAAGGATGGGGCGAAGCGCGACTCCTCAAAGAGCACTGGCCAACGCGTCGTCGCCGTCCACTGTGCGATCTCCGCGACATAGGTCGCCTCATCGGGAACCAGCACGACTTGATCGACAACCTTTCGCTCTTGCTCGAGCGCGGCCACGCGAAAGCCAAGAGAGACGGGCCATGGAACTTCAGCTGGTGGCGCGGAACTCGGCGCTTGCGCGCGCATACTCGCGCCACAAAGCAAGCTCGCGATCACACACGCTCCCGTGCCGAGACTTCTCACACTGAGCCCTCGGGAAGGTATTCACGCGCGAGTCGCAGGAAGGCATCTCTCTCGCTTTGCGTGCGCTCCGGGGTCCAACGGAGTTCAAGCGCAAGCAGCGCGGCAACATCCGGCGCAACCTCCATCGCCGCGCGCGCATCGAGAAACAGTGCGCGACACCGTCGTGCAAGCACATCTTCGAGCGTCCTTGCCATCTCGTGGGTTGCCGCAAAGATGACTTCGCTTCCCGTCAACTGCAGTCGTGGGTGAAGCGGGCGGGCAAGCTCCGGCAGCGTTGATTCGATCGACGCAAGATGACGCGCGTCTGATCCATACAACGCTCGCGACGATCCGAGCCCCGCCTCCAACTTCGAGTCGGCGGCGAACCCGTGAATGCGTACCTGTCGCGTTCTGCAGTCTTTGGAGTCAAGCGCGCCAACGCGAGCGGCCATGTCGACCGTGTCCTGCGCCATCTTGCGATAGGTCGTCCACTTTCCTCCGAGAATCGTGACCACTCCGCTCGCGGAGACGCTCACCACATGCTCTCGCGAAACGCGCTTGGATCCGTGCGCTGACCCCTTCGGTCGAACGAGCGGTCGCAGCCCTGCGAAGACCGACAGAATGTCTGCGCGTTCGGGTCGCCGAGCGAGGTAACGGGCGGCATTGCGGAGGATGAAATCAATCTCATCCTCGGTCGCGCGTGGTTCCATGGTCAGGTCCTTCGTCTCCACATCCGTCGTCCCCACGAGCGCGCGGTCGTGCCAAGGAATGACAAAGAGCACGCGACCATCATCCGTGTGCGGGACCATGATCGCTTCGTTTCCTGGCAGAAACGAACGATCGAAGACGAGATGCGCGCCGCGCGCTGGCTCCACTTCGATACCCGCATGATCCGATCCGTCTAACGCTCGCACCCGATCGGCGAAGACTCCGGTCGCATTGATCACCACCGAGGCTTCCACGCGGATCAACTCCCCGCTCTCCTCATCGCGGATAATCGCCCCACCCGTGTGCCCGTCGGCGCGAAGCAACTCCGTCACACGCGCGTAGTTCAGCACCACCGCGCCCGCATTCGCAGCGGTCTTCGCAAGCGCAATCGCCATGCGCGCGTCGTCGAACTGCGCATCGTGATACTCAATGCCGCCAAGTAGCCCGTCTTCCTGTACGCCGCGAATCGCTGCTGCTGCTTCTTCGCGAGAGAGACTGCGACTAGGGCCCAAGTTTCGTTTGCCCGCGAGTGCGTCGTACAACTTCAAGCCGATGCCGTAGAACGGCCCCTCCCACCATTGATAGCGTGGGACGACGAACTTGAGGTCGTGCACGATATGCGGCGCGTTGGCCGCCATGGTCGCGCGTTCTTCAAGGGCTTCGGCGACGAGACCGAAGTCGAAGTTCTCAAGGTATCGAACGCCACCATGCACTAACTTCGTTGAGCGCGACGAAGTTCCCTTCGCAAAGTCGTGCGCCTCCACAAGCGCGGTCTTGTACCCTCGCGTCGCGGCATCGACAGCACACCCAAGTCCCGTCGCGCCACCTCCGATGACGAGGACATCGAGCGGCTCGCTCTTGAGGTTCGAGAGCATTTCAGGTCGTTCAAATCGATTCAGTTGCATAGGGGACTCAATGACGGGGGAGCGTATGCGAGCCGAGGGAATCACGGCATATCTAAGGAGCGCGAGCGGCCGACGGCATTCGCCCAACGCCCGCGCGTCAGCAGGCGCGAAGCGTCGCTCGTCATCGGCGCGAAAGTTCGATCCGTAACGAATGCCGATTTGAGTTCACTGATCCCAGAAAGCAGCCCCGCGCCAAGGCGCGCGAGATTTGCTGCTCCAATGGCAGTCGACTCGAGTTGTCTGGGCCGAACAATCGCGATCCCGAGCATGTCCGCTTGGATCTGCATCAAAAGATCGCTCGCTGCTGCGCCTCCATCAACCTGCAACGCGAGCATGGGTCGAGGAAGTGCAGGCGCGATTGCCCCGACGAGATCTGCAACCTGATGCGCGATGCCCTCGAGCGTCGCTCGCGCGACATGGGCGCTCGTCGCACCCCGCGTAAGTCCAAGGATGCACGCGCGTGCCTCAGGATCCCACCATGGCGCTCCCAGTCCAGCGAAGGCGGGAACCACCATCACTCCACCTGCATCAGGGACGCTCGCGGCGAGCGTACTCACCTCCGCTGATGCATGAATCACACGCAGACCATCACGCAACCACTGAATGGCCGCGCCTCCCGTAAAGACGCCTCCCTCAATCGCGTAAGTGACTTCATCGCCGATCTTCCACGCGATCGTCGCCAGCAATCCAGGCGGGGGAAGTGGGCAAGTTTCCCCTGCGTTCGCGAGCAGAAAGCAGCCAGTGCCATAAGTATTCTTCGCATCACCCGGAGCGATGCAAGCGTGCCCAATCAAGGCTGCCTGTTGATCACCGGCAATGCCGCAAATCGGGACACATGCACCGAGAATTGCGGCTTCGGTTTCCGTGACCACCCCTGCACTCGGGACGAGGGACGGCAGCATGTTCCGAGGAATCTCAAACAACTCGCAGAGTTCATCACTCCACTCCGCGCAACGAATGTCAAAGAGGAGAGTGCGAGATGCGTTCGAAGCATCGGTTGCGTGCACGCGCCCTTTGGTGAGATTCCAAACGAGCCAACTATCGATCGTGCCAAGCGCGAGTTCCCCACGACACGCGCGATCGCGCGCGCCGGAAACATGATCAAGAATCCACGCCACCTTGGAAGCGCTGAAGTACGGATCCGCGAGAAGGCCCGTGCGCTCGCGCATCCACGCCTCGCGACCATCAGATTTCATAGCCGACATGCGCGCGGCGGTGCGTCGATCTTGCCAGACGATGGCGTTGTGAATCGGGATGCCTGTTCGGCGATCCCACACCACGATCGTCTCTCGTTGATTCGTGATTCCGATGCCGCTCAAATCTCTCGCAGTCAAGCCCGACTTCGCGAGTGCCGCGTGCATGCAGCGGCATTGAGTCGACCAAATCTCGACGGCATCGTGCTCCACCCAACCGATTTGCGGAAAGTGTTGCGTGAACTCCTCCTGCGCGGCTCCGAGCACCTCGCCCTGCGCGCCAAAGACGATCGCGCGCGAAGAAGTCGTCCCTTGATCGATGGCGAGAATGGCTCCACTTGACATGATCAGGGCACTCTAGATCGCCTCAAGGCCGCGTGTGAACGCGGCGCGATCACTCCATCGATTGGTCACGGACCCCCGCGCGCATGTCATAGGTCGCGAGTCCTGGAATGCGAGCAACATCCGCGTCGCCGAGGATTCGACGAAGCATGATAATGGCCTTCGCGCTTCGCTCGCCTCGTTCAAACTGCAATCGCTCAAACTCCATCGCTCGCGCGGTTCGCTCCACCCAATACTCTGGATCAGTTTCCGACTCAATGGAGCTTTGGGGAATCGCGAGGATTCTCTCACACGCGTCGTCATAGAGCATTTGGTATTCCGCAAGCAATCCCTCAATCTGCCCTCGCCGCGTCGCGTCGAGATCAGAGAGTGCGAGCGCGGCGTGCAACATCGGCGTCGCGTCGCGCGAGTCCCGAAAAACCGCAGGGTACGCGAGCTTGCGGCGAGCAACCGCCGCGGCCGCTTGCACACTCTCACTCGTTGTAGCCAGCGCCGCGTCGAGCGCGGAGCGCAGAAGCACTGCTCCTTCGCCCTCAAGCGCGCGCTCCTTCTGCCGCCATTCCTGAAATCGGCGGGTCGCGGCGTCAGGATCCTGCGGGCCATCAAGTTCGAGATTCTGCCACAAGAACTCCGAACGACGGGAACCCTCATACAGAGCGTGCGCAATCCCTTGCAACGCTGGTAGGCGCGAAGCGGTCTCGATCGCGCTCTGCTTGGAAAACGCTTCGAGCGCGCCGTTACCGAACTCCACTTTCAAGAAGAGTTCGACCGGCGTAACGCATTCCTCTCGCAATCCGAAAGACCAGCCCTGCGAACCCTTCGTCACAAGGTCAAGTAGACGGAGACTTCGAAGGATTGGCGCGATGCGATGATCGCCAATCGGCACCTCCGCTCCGAGTGCTGCAGTGCATTCACTCGCGAACTCGGCGTCGAGGGCGAGCGCGAGGTCAAACATCGCGACCTGCGCCGCGATGTAGTGCTCCACTCTCGCTCGATCAATCGACGGCGGCTGATACACCTGCGCCATGGGCTCCGCAGCTTCCGTCGGACTACCCTCGTCTGCGGAGGAAGCCGTGGAAGTCACTTCCGCCGGCGCGTCTGATCCATGCGCTTCCTCAAGCACTGGCCCTTCGACTTGAACCTCATGTTGCGGTGCATACAGTGCGTCTCGTGCGTCGCTCGTGCGCCGAGTCGCCGGCTCCATTCGCGCCGTGAACCGTTCGAGGTAAGCGGCATGTGCTTGTTCGAGGATCTCGCTCTGCGCATCGTCCACCCCTGTGAACGCCATCACCTCGCTCAGTTCCGGCGCCGAAATCGGTTGAAACTCACTCGAGTAACGCGCTTGCCCGTTTGCCGCGCGCGCGTAGTTCTCGTTCGCTCGTTCCGATGCCTGCTGCTGCGCTTCGAACTCCGCGTCATCATCCACCGGACCATAGGGCATTGCTTCCCCATTCGACCCATCACGCGCGGCGTATCGACGGACGGCGACTTCTCCGAGGACAGCCGCGAGCCTGTCCCACGCGGCGACCGCATTCTCCTCTCGTCGTTGATTCGTCAGATTGAGTGCGGTATGGAGTTCCGCTCCGTCCATACCCATCACGTTCGGTAGCCCCGTTGAGAAAGCATCAAGCGCTTCGCGAGCCAATCGAACATCCGCGTCCGCCCACTCGCGTAGGACCTGCATAATCCCCTCATGCTGCGCTGCGTCGAGACTCTCCTTCTTCAACACGCGGCGAATGATTGCGCCAATGGGCGGGTTCACCCCGTCCGGAATCATCCCGCTCGCGCTTCTCGAACATGCCCTCACGGCGAGGAGATGCCACTCCGAAGCGTCAAGGATCTCGTGGAGCGAGTCGATCCCGCTTGAAACAATCTGCTTCATCGCTTTGCGCGCCCGAACGAACGAAGCTCCGTCCTTCTCGACAGCTTCAGCGATGGCTCTCTCCCAGGCCGTCGAATCCACCGTGCCTGCTTCGAATTGCTTCTGCACCTCGGCCATCTTCGTCGCGAGCGCGGTCCCAAGCTCTTCCGACTCGCGAACGAGTTGCCTCTGCGCTTGAGTCGCGCGCAACTCATGTTCCGCGAGGAGGGCGATCACTTGCCGCATCTGCGCGTCTGCCAACCTCCGCGCCGCGAGCATTTGCACCAAATCGGGAACTCCCTCGCCTCCGTCCATCGAGAGCATCGGCGCATCGCCGAGGCAATCGCGCTCACGCGCGTCCCGCGCCCTTTGCACGAATGCCGTCTGCTCACTTCCGAGGATCGCGAGGATCGATGCAAAGAACCGGTCGTCGGCGTCAGAGACCACCTGCCTCACAAGCCGCATTTGCCGAAAAACACTCGTCACTTGATCGGCATCGCGGCGCGCCGATCGCAGGATCTTGAGAAGTTGTTCAATCTCGCCGTTTCGGATCGCGCGGAACGCGATGAGATACTCCTCGTGCGCCGCGTCGATAGCGATCAGCTGCTCCCGCGTTGCATCTGGCAGATACCAAGACAAGTAGTCGTTGAGCTTGCCCGTCGTGAGCGGATCCGGAGCGACGCCCTGCGTGCCTTGTGCGCTCGCGACGGCATTGAGCGCCAAAAAGGTAAGCAACGCGAGCGTGCGCACGATCCATTTCGGAGGAAGCGGCATAGTGGAAAGACTACCACGGCATGCCGAAACGACTATCGTTTTGGCACTATGAGCACACCAACTTCCGCGACGACTTCGACCTCCTGCGGCAGTTCGACGCACGCCTTCCATGAGTCACGAGGGCTCGGGTGCATCATCGCCGACACCTTGAGGGTCACCCTGTTCTACGGCGGGGAGATTGTGAAGAGTATTCCCGCGGATCGGTTCTGCGAGATTCCCGTCAAGGAGATCAACCACCCGGCGTTCTGTGTCGGCCATCTCTCGATCTACGCAAACTTCGTCCTTGAACTGCTTGGGCGAACGGACCTCAAGTTCGCAATGCCTTACGGCGATGAACACTTCAAGATGGGTGCGCCATGCGTCGCGCAGGATGGGCGTTATCCGAGCAAGGAAGTTCTCGTCGCGACTTGGAATGACGCATGGAGCGTTGTCGCAAAGGTGCTTCCTGAGATTGATGAAGCAACACTTGCGCGCGAGAACCCGATGCAAGGCAGGATGCGGGAGCGATTCCCAACCGTCGGCAGCGTCGTGAACTTCCTCTGCGGAGCGCACAACATGATGCACATTGGACAAGTGTCATCGTGGCGCCGCGCCGCGGGACTGGGTTCCGCATTGTGAGTGGAGCGCGAGGAGATTCATCCTGCCGTGCATGGCTCACACGCTGCGTGGCGAAGTGAGGCAAGATCGGTGAAGGTGGAACGGGTCGCAGGAAACTCGAGTTGTTACATCCCGCGATCTTCGAGAAGCTTGCGAAGTCCTTCGACTCCGCCCGCCGCTTTTACGAGGTCAGCGAGTTCGCGCCGTTCTCGAGGATCCGGTTTCGAAAGTTCCTTCTTCGAGCGCTTGCTCGGCTTTGAAGGATCGAGTGGTGGGATGCTCCCGTCTGCGGAGGCCGGACGAGCCGCGTTGTTTCCACTTACCCCGTCCGCGGGTTTCCCAGCAGTGGAACCCGAGGGTGCTTGCCCAGGAAGTTCCTTCGCCGATGCGCCTCGCGTTCGCTTGCGACGCGATGCGTTGGCAGCCTTGAGCCGCGCCTGCATACGCGCTTCCACGGACGCGAAGTCAATCTCGCCTTCCGCAAACGCGCGCTCGATCACCGGATGAAGTTCGTCGGCAGTCCACGCGATCGATTGGATCAATCGTTGAATCTGCGCTGCGGTCAAGGTGCCGTCTTCGATCGGGAGATCGGTGATGAGACGGATCTCGCCGTCGGACTCGTCCATCGCAAAGGATGCGATACGAACGCGCCAATTCACGGCGAGGAGCGCCTTGAGCCCTGCCTCCGGGAATCGGGCGTCTTCGAGCGAGTAGAGCTCTGGCGCAAAGATGCGGAGGAGCCGCCCGTCATCCTGCAGTTTGATGACGACAATCATCGTGCGCCCTTCACTGCCTTCTGCTGTCAGCGTGGGATCGCTCGCATACTGCTCGGTACGGAACGGAACGATGACTTCTCCCCGGTCGCTGAGCACACGAAAATCAAGTCCAAGTTCTGCGACGCACTGCACGAGTTCGGAAAATGTCATTGCCATGTTCGACCTCCTGCGGGCGAAACTGCCCGCCGCAACCAATGGAAGTATCTCGCTGACGCACGAGCACGAGCACCGTCCTATGCAATCATTGTGCCATTCATCCAAGCTCCCTACCTACCTAATCGGCTGAAAAGGGACGAGGTCTTCAGATCTGTTCGGGCGATCGCGTCGCGTGGTTCGAGCGAGGGGCTACACAGAATGGCAGTCGGCGATCCCGATGCGCACCTTGCGGCGGGAGGTATCCGTTCCTTCTGAAAACCGAAGGAATCGGTTGCCCGGTCCTACGGCGCCGGATGCGCACCCTGCGCGGCGACCCTCGCGCGATGCCAGCCGGAGATTCGTGGAATCTTGCACCAGAGCCAGGCGACAAAGTGGTTCCCCAACCGACTGCTCCTGCTCGCCGCATGCTGAGCCAGGATCGAAACCCGTCACTGTGAATCCGCTTGGTCCCCGCGCGGCAGCGGAGGAGCGACCTCGCGCGGTTGCGGCAGGATCTCTTTGCAACAGAATGCGCGCGCCGCCGTCAACCGCCGACAAAACGAGCCGTGATGCTCCGCGCAAACTCGGGTTCGGCCGTTCCTTCGACAATGACCCGCCCGTCGCGGAAAACAACCAATCCGACCGGCAAACCAGAATCGGAAACCTCCCCCTTGAGTTGACCTCGCAAGGATTCTTCCACGAGCGTGAAGTCCCCGTGCGGGCGAAGCCGTTCCAACAAGTGGTGGAGGAAGTGCCCATCCTCCACTGCTCGGGAGGGTTCGATTTGGACAGCGTTCCGGCCGCACAGGCGGCGAGCAATCTGCATGGAAGCGCGGAGATACCGAAACTCGCCATTCTGGCAGCACGGACATTCGCCGTCACTCGCCGCGTGAAGGTCAGTTCGACCGAATGAGAAATCCGCAAGATCAAACCGCAGGAGAGAGTTTGCGATCCTCTCGCCCACCTCAGCACCCTGCGCGAGGCAACGGAGCGCGAGTGCGGCCTCAAGCGATGCAACGATCGCAGTGGCGGACGACAGCACGCCCGCGGTATCGCACGACTCTGAACTTCCCAGCGGTGGAAGTTCAGGAACGAGGCAGCGAAAGCACGGCCCACCAGCGAACGGCATGAGTAACGCCGCCATTCCGCGCATCGCAACCGCTCCGCCGTACACCATCGGTACTCGTCGTTGCACCGCGACATCGTTCAAGAGAAGCCGCGACTCGAAGTTGTCGAGGCAATCAATCAGGAGGTCCGCGCCTGTCGTGATGCGGAGTGCTGACGATGGACCAAACTCCTCGACGCACGCGCGCACACGAACGGAGGAGTTCACCTGCGCAAGTCGCTCCTTGGCCGCTTCCGCCTTGGGCCGACGGCCAAGTGCGTCGGACTCTGTGTAGAGCGTCTGCCGCTGCAGATTGGTGAGGTCGACAAGGTCGCGGTCCACGAGTGTTGTCGTTCCCACACCCGCCCGAACGCATTGCTCCGCGACGACCGTACCGAGTGCGCCGCATCCGACGATGACGATGGTCGCACCACGCAATCGCTCCTGTCCAACATGCCCAAACTCTGGGAGCATCATCTGGCGGTGGTAACGAGTGAAATCGGCGGGAACCATCACCGCTAGCGTAGTCCACCGCAGAATGAGCCGCTCCAGAATGTGCCGACGAGGGTTGAGCGCTCGCGCGCGGGAGGCGCTCGAGGCGTTCCACATGGTCGAGCCGATGCAAACGACGATCGAGGGCGCGCTCTCGATCGGTGCGCTGATCCCCTGCGTTGTGCGCAGGCTCGATCTCGATGCCTCCAAGTTTCAGCCATGCTTCGAAGTCGGAAACTTCAAGCACCGTCGCAGCGAGGCCTAACCGGAATCGAGATTCCGCCGTCACCGTCGCTGAAACGATTCGGAGGCGCCGCGCGGGCAGTGCGCCAGCCTCCAACAAGCTTCGCAACTTTCTTGCAAGCAGCGGTGCATCCTGATGCGACTTGCTCCACGCTCCGATCGCGTCCGATAGAGCGATTCGCGCTCTCGCGATCTCGCCGTGGGCGCGAAGGCGAAACCGAAGTTCCAAAATCTTCTGCCTGAGCGCGGAGCACCCGTCCTTTGGCGAATGTTCCAGAACTGCCGCGATCCAAGCGTCAAAGCGCGTCGACCAAGACTCCCATGCGTCAATCTCTGCGCGAAGCGTCTGACAGGCAATCGTTGCCCTCTTGCATGTCCCGCGATCAAGGACTCCGCTCCGCTGCCACGATCGAAAGAGTCGAATGCGCTGCGTTTGCGCTCTCGGATCCAGGTGCAGTGCAGCAGCATCGATCATGCGCAACACATCTTTCCAATCCAACGCCGAAGTCGTCGCCACGCGCTTGACAAGCTCCTCTCGTAAGAGCAGGTCAGCCAGCGGATCTGCCGGAAGAAGCGGCCCCAACAGCAATCGCTCGGCGGATGACGCGCTCACCGCTAACGCCGCGCTTGACGCATGGGCAAGGACAGCGGAGACAGTCAGCGGACTGATACTCGCGTCCACTCCGACCGCCTGTGCCTGCTCGTTCGATCGACGAGTCGCGGCTGCACTCTGAAATGCAGACCACGCGAGTTCCGCGACCGCATCGCGCTCCCCCTCCGAGGATCTCGCGAGCGCAGGAAGTGTTCGACAGCGACGCGACATCGCCTCGTGCAACGCCACTTCATCCACAGGGAATGCGCCGCTCGAAGCGTTCAAGACGCAAAGTCCCGCGAACGCCGCGACGCCGACAACACCTCGGATGCCTCCACCCAGTCGCCGCCGCACAGCCCCATAGTCACCAGTCAGCCGACAAACAAGCATCGCCTTCCTCCATGTCCATCACGCATTCGACACATGCTCGCTCACGAGCGCCAACACCATTCCGCGACCAAAGAAGCAATCCGCCCGTCCATCACAATCCGCACTTCTCCCCTTGTACCCGAACCTTGGGAGCACCTCTCAGTCTCCCACCTTTCTTCGTTGAACAAAACTCTCGCGCGGGGCGCTCTTCGCCCGAACGCGCGGAAGGCACGCACGCGAGAGAAGGGATCAGGCGCGTCGCTGCAGCAGTGCGCGTGCGAGATTCAGCAGCGCATCCGGCGCGAATGGCTTGGCGATGTATCTCTGATGCGGAAGAATCGTTCCTGCACGGAGCGCGGGGTCGTCGGTGTAGCCGCTCATGAAGATGGTTGGAATCCGCGGCGCTGTCTTCTCGATGGTGCGCGCCATTTCGAGCCCATTACATCCGCTCATCACAACATCGCTCACGAGCAAATCGAAGGGCGGGGCAGCGGCAGCAATCGCGAGCGCCTCGCGAGGATCACCCACGGCAGTCACTTTGTATCCGCCGCGCGTAAGGACCTGCTCGACGAGTCTTCGCACCATATCTTCGTCCTCGACCAAGAGTACGCGCTGACCGGTCGCGAGCTGCGCGACTTGGGGGTTGACTGCACGCGGGCTTGGCGCAACGAACTTCGGGAGCCGAATGAGAAACCTCGCGCCCTTTCCAGGTTCGCTCTCCACCTCAATCTCCCCGCCTCCCTGTTGCACAAGCCCATACACGGTGGACAAGCCAAGCCCGCTTCCCTTGCCAACATCTTTCGTCGTAAAGAACGGATCGAAGATGTTCGCCTTCGTCTTCTCGTCCATTCCAGTTCCGTTGTCGCTCACTTCAATTGTCAACCAGCTTGATGAAACTTGAGGCGGCGCGCCTCCGTTCGCGACCTCGCTCGAACTCCCAACTTCGCGCCGCGCCTCCCTCGGAGTTTCATACACCCGCACGGAAAGCTCTCCCCCCCGCGGCATCGCGTCTCGTGCGTTGATGACGAGATTCATCATGATCTGATGGAGTGAAGTCGGGTCCATCCACACCGTTCCAAGGCCCTCCGAAGCTTGCACCGTGAAGCGAATGCTCTCCCCAATCAATGGCCGGAGAATGCGTTCAATGGTCTTCACTTCGAGCACCGGATCGATTGCCGCCGGCTGAATGACCTTCTGCCTAGAAAACGCAAGTAGCTGCTGCGTGAGTCCGGTCGCACGATCCGCAGCGGAGCGAATCTGGTCGATCCAGTTTCGAACCTGATCGCCTTCGGGTAAGCGCGTCGAGGCGAGCGATGCGTAGCCGCTAATCGCCATCAGGATGTTGTTGAAGTCATGTGCGACTCCTCCCGCGAGCCGCCCTACTGCTTCGACTTTCTGGCTCTGGCGCAATTGCCCTTCGAGTTGCTCGCGAACCACGAGTTGCTCTTCCAGTTGTCGATTGCGTTCATCAAGTCGTTTCGCAGTGTCTCGTAATCGACCGGCGAGCAACCTGAGGTCGGCGAGCGTCGCGTCACGGGTTTGCAGGAGGATGAGAAGATCGCCACGGGGATCATGCGGTGGAAAGTCCTCAAATCCGATGCTGTGCATCGAGAGGTCTTCAGTGCGTACGATCCACGGGCCGCCCACAAAGAGCATCTGCTCATGGTCCCCCACGCGCACCATCTGCCCGCGCAGCGTCAGGTTCTCTTTCGCGAGCACACGAAGGATGAATAGGTCGCCTTCACGAGCCCAAAGCGAGTCAAAGTCGAGGCATCCAAGCGGTCGATCGATTGCGAAGTGCAAGCGAAAATCATCCCCTACGCGAGTCGCGGGAGCGAACGAACTCCATCGCGGACCGAGCGCGATGAGTCGTAGGTCGCGATCGATCTCAAAGCAGAATGGAAAGAGCTCCGCAAACTCCGTTCGAGTGAGCGCGGGAGCTTTCCCGTCTTGCCTCATGTGGTTGGGATCCAGTGGATCACGAACTTGTCGTGCGCATTCACGCCGTCCACTCTCTCGTAAGCGATCTCGGCATCGACCTGGAATCGACTCGCAAGCCCCTTGAGCAGTCCAATGACAAAGGGCGCGAGGCCCTGCCGGTGTGAGTGGTAGTGAAGCACGAGCGACCGCTCGCCTTCATCGGCGACCTGAAACGATGGTGGTTGCAGATTCGGGAATGAGAGTTTGACGCGAGTGTGCAAGGCATCAAGGTTACGGATGAACAATGGAAATGACCCTCCCGCGCTCTGCATGAGTCCGCCAAAGCCCGCCTCTGCTGTATAGAGAACCCAGTACTTTCCAAACTCCTCGAGTACCGCTTCGGCCGGAAGGTTGAGCACTTTGCAGGCGGAACCAACCAGGTTGTAGGTCACCGAGTCGTCGTAACTCTCCATCGACATGAACGGCTCGTCGGGAACTCCGGCATCCGCGCGAATCTTTCCCCAAGTCTCATCACCAAACTTACTGCGAATGAGACCTTCGACGGCTTTGTTCACGAGTCCGTACATGTTGAAAGAATATCGCGAAACGATCATCGCAACGCGCGAACACAAAGGAGGCGGTCACCCGATGGTGACCGCCTCCTTCTATCGTCTCGAAGCGCATCCCTTATGGATTGCCCAAACCGAAGTCTCTTACCACGCGAAGTGCGCAAAGGCCTTGTTTGCGTCGGCCATGCGGTGGGTGTTGTCCTTGGTCGTCACAGCCTTGCCTTCGTGCTTGGCCGCATCCCAGAGTTCCTTCGCCAGGCGCATGTGCATCGGTCGACCGCGCTCGCCACGAGCCGCCTCGAGCAACCAGCGGAAGGCAAGCGACTGTTGCCGACGCTTGTTCAGTTGCATTGGAACCTGATAGTTCGCGCCACCGACGCGCTTGCTGCGAACTTCAACGGCGGGGCGCACATTGTCGAGCGCCTGATGAAAGAGTTCGATCGAAGAGCGCGGAAGATTTTCCGGCTTTTCCTTCTCGAGTTTCGCCTGAATCGCGTCGAGCGCGGCGTACATGACGCGCTGCGCGGTTGCCTTCTCGCCGCCTTCCATGAGGCAGTTGATGAACTTGGAAAGGATGCGATCCTGAAAACGAGGATCGGGCTTCAACTGCGATTCTGACGCTGTGTATCGACGGGGCATGACTGACTCCTCTTTGCTACGGTCGCTCTCGCGACCCTGTTCACCGCAGGCTGGAGTATGGGCTTACCCGAACTGAGGCCTGCGATTACTCGCTGTCGATCGGACCATCCGAATCGACCTTCCAACATGAGATTTTTACGGTGGACTTACTTCTTCTTCGCCGCGGCAGCCTTCTTCTTCACGCCATACAGCGAACGGCCCTTCTTGCGACCATCAACGCCAAGGCAGTCAAGCGCGCCACGAACAACATGGTATCGAACGCCGGGGAGATCGCGCACGCGACCGCCGCGAACAAGCACGATCGAGTGCTCTTGAAGATTGTGCCCCTCGCCTCCGATGTAGGCCGTCACTTCGTTGCCATTCGTCAATCGGACGCGGCAAACTTTGCGAAGCGCAGAGTTAGGCTTCTTCGGCGTGACGGTTCGCACCTGAAGGCAAACGCCTCGGCGCTGTGGACATGCTTTGAGATCCTTCACCTTCGACTTGGAAGGTTGGTGGACGCGCGGGGAGCGAACTAGCTGGTTGATCGTCGGCATAGCGGTAAAACCTGCGGGGGATCGAGAAGGATAGCGGGAAGCTCGACCGCTTGCAAAGGGCGGAGTCAATGAACTTCAGAATCGATGGTCCGACCGGAGGCGTCAGGTGCGCTCTTGAATTGCAGCGACGGCCATCCGATCGCATTCGGTGTTCTGCGGATGTTCGGCATGGCCGCGGATCCACCGGCAATGGATGGTGTGGATGGAACGAAGTTCGTCCAGTTGCCGCCAAAGGTCGACATTGAGGAGAGCGCCCTGCTTTCGCTTCCAACCCCGTTTCTTCCAGCCATCAAGCCACTCGTTTAGTCCACTCACGAGGTATTGACTGTCACTTACAACCTCGACGGAGTGTGGTCCTATAAGAGAACTCAATCCAGAGACCGCCGCGAGGAGTTCCATCCGATTGTTCGTGGTCTGCGGTTCGAATCCGGATCCGGACTCTGACCCTCCGTCTCGCTCCAGAATCCAAGCCCACCCACCCGGGCCCGGGTTGCCTGAACACGCTCCGTCGGTGTAGAGGGTGACTTGTCGACTTTGCGGCGAATTCTGTGGAACTGAACTTGGCATCATGCAACTCGTCTGACGGGAGTCGAATCAAGAACCGCCACTCCGAATCGGCGGCTTGGGATGCCATCGGCTTGACATCACGGAGGTTTTTCCTAGACTAGCCGCTCTTCGCTCCGCTCGCCTGACGGAACCCGTCTGGCGATCGACGCACAAGTCGTTTCGAGCACAGGACCTCAAAGCGGCTTGCCAACTGCTGACTGCTTCCACAGCGGCGAGTCCCGATTGAACAGGTCAACCCCGCTGCTGGGGTGACTTCGACTGAAAGGTCTAGACAGCCATGCTTCCAGCATTTAGGAAATCACCAGGACGAACTCGCCGCGGTCGCGCTCACCACGCCATCAAGAAGACGCACACGGTCCTTTGCCCCAATTGTGGAACCGCGAAGCGCCCCCACTGCGCGTGCTCAGGCTGTGGATACGTTCGCCCTGGCCTGCAAGTGAAGAGTGGCAAAGCCCCTGAAGCCTAACCCGTGCCGCTCTGCGCACGAGTGCATGCCTGATGCGCGAACGGATACAGTCCGCGCGTTGCGTTCTGTTTTCAGCATTGCTCCTACCAACCCGTACGCGAGGTCTCGACCGATATGAGGATTGGCGTCGATGTGATGGGCGGCGACAACGCCCCAGACGAGATCTTGAAGGGCAGCTTCGCGTCGCTCGCCAAACTCGAGTCGACCGACGTCCTCGTGCTCCTCGGCGATGAACCAACCATTCGGGATGCGATGCGCGAACGGCGCATCCAAGATTCGCGCATTGAGATAGTGCACTGCTCGGAAGTCATTGGGATGGATGAATCGCCCGTCGAGGCGGTCCGATCGAAACCGGATAGCTCCATCAATCGCGCCGCGAAGATGGCTGGTCCACGCCATGAACAGCGCATCGACGCATGGATTAGCGCGGGAAACACCGGCGCGTGCGTCGCTGCAAGTCAGTTGTACATGCGGCGCCTTCCCAACGTCGTCAGGCCTGGCATCGCGGTGGTGGTGCCGACCTTCGCGGGACCAATCGTCCTCATTGATGTGGGTGCCAACATCGATCCAAAGCCGGTCCACCTCGCGCAATACGGCGTGATGGGCGACGCGTACGCGCGCGGCATCCTTGGCATTTCCAATCCGCGCGTCGCGATCATGAATGTCGGTGGAGAAGAGGCCAAGGGCACCGATGGCATGAAGTTCGCCCGCGAACTTCTTCGCAAATCCGAGAATCTGAATTTCATCGGCTTCGTCGAAGGCCGCGGCGTCTTTGACGGCGAAGCGGATGTAGTGGTGACCGACGGCGTTGTGGGCAATGTCATGCTGAAACTCGCCGAGGGACTGAGCGCCGGCATTTTCAAAGCAATCGCGCGCGAGGTGCTGGAGATCGATCCTGAACTTGCGGTTCGATTCGAGCCCGTGGTCAAGAGCATCTACTCAAAGCACGACTACCACGAGTACGGCGGCGCACCGCTGCTGGGCGTGAATGGCTGCTGTCTCATTGCGCATGGATCGAGCATTTCCCGCACGATCATGAACGCGGTGTATCGCGCACGCCAATATGCGGCGAGCGGTCTGAATGACATCATCAATCAGCGGCTTGAGTCCATTCAGGAACCTGCCGCCTCATGAACGCGCGCACCCTTAGCGGCGTACGCATCCTTGGTACCGGTTCGAGTGTTCCCGAACGCCGGCTCACGAACGCTGACTTCGAAAAGATGCTTGATACGAGCGATGAGTGGATCGT
>SXUJ01000133.1 GCA_005790565.1 Planctomycetia bacterium | reverse complement strand
CGAGACCCATCAACAAGTCCCGTACGCAGCCGCCCGCGAAGTATGCCTCGTGCCCAGCCCCACGCAGGCGAAGCGCAAGCACCTTTGCGGCAGTCGCGAGTGGGACTTCGGGCGTGCGTGCTGGCGATGGCGTCACGGTAAAAGCTCCGGGGCTCCACGCCAAGCGAGCGCGCTCGCGTATTGCTCGCGAACCGCCTCCTCGAGCAGGGCAATCGCCTCGTCCGGCGGCATGGCCGCGATGACCGATCCGTCGATGGGCGCGCCGACCGTCACGCGCAATCGCCCTAGAAAACGAGGCAATCTACGCGTTCGAGGCCAGACCGAGAAACTGCCGGCAATGCCCATCGGAACGATCTTCGGCTTCGCCTTTCGAATCAGGAGGAGCAAGCCTCGGCGAAACGGTTGCACCGTTCCATCTGGGCTACGCGAACCCTCCGGATACATGCAGACACAGCGACCCGCCTGCAACTCCTCGATCGAGATCTTGAGCGCTTCGCCGTCGCCACCTCGATCGGAAATCGGTTTCGCTCCCAATGACTTGATGATCCATCCGAATGGGCCTCGAAAGAGCCCTCGCTTCGCGATGATGGTGTACTGTCGATCCGCGGTCGCCGCGCCATTGCAGAGTGGGTCGAGGAAACTCTGATGATTGGAAATGAACAGCACGCTCCCCTCCCGAGGGACATGCTCTTTGCCGCGAATCCGCAATCCATACAGCACCACGCACGGCACGCGCATCAGCCCTTCGGCGAACGCCCACCACGCCACTTGCACTCTTGACTTTCCGGGCACACGATCCGCGAATCGGAACCATCTCACGAAGCACTGTCTCCGGAAAGCGCTCCATCGTCGGCGCAAGGTGGCGGGAGCGCGTGTGCTCGCGTCGCGCGTTGACGCACGATCAGTTCGAGTGCGTCGACCACGGACTCGACCGCAAGATTCCCCGTGTCGACGACCGCCGCGCCGACAGGCCGGACGAGCGGTCCTTCACTCCGGGCGCGATCGCTCGCATCGCGCGAGATGATCGACGCGAGAATCGCTGCTGCGTCCACATGCACACCCTTCGATTGCAGTTGCTCGGCGCGGCGTTGCGCACGAATCTCCGGCGATGCGTCGAGATAGATGCGCACCGTCGCATCGGGAAAAACAGCGGATCCCTGATCGCGCCCTTCCGTCACCAAACGGGGATGCGCCGCCGCGATCGCTCGTTGTTGCCGCACCATGGCGCGGCGCACCTCCGCATTGCAAGCCACTATCGCGACAGCCGCTGTCACGGCGGGCGTGCGAATCGCCTCGCCGCACGCGCGACCATCGACAAAGAGCTCCGGCGGGTCCGCCTTCCAGTCAAATCGGAGCGTCGACGCCAACGCGAGCGCTGTGACGGCGTCGTTGTCACGGGGATCGATCCCGGCTTCAAGCGCACGCCACGCGATCGCGCGATACATCGCGCCGGTATCGAGAAACTCAAGGCCAAGTCGACGCGCAAGCCCCGCCGCGACGGTTGACTTTCCAGTGCCCGCTGGTCCGTCAATCGTCACGATGATGGAGGCTGCGGCAGTCAAAGTCATCGTCAGTTGCATGGGTTCCCAACTCTTGCGATCGGTGGACGAAGGCAACGCGCCCGCGCCCCCCTTCACTCAATCATGTGACTCTTCGTCGCCGCCCTCGAGCAACGCTTCAAGCGACTTGAAATCATGGGCCTCAAGCTCTGGGGGCGATGTCAAGGCCACCAGTCGATCTCGCGCGGTTTCAATGTCCTTTACGACATTCGTCTTCGGGCCGACATTGACGAGGTCCACGGCGAGCGTGTTCGAATAGCCAACCGCAAGGATGCTCTCGACGCACTCCTCCAAATCAAAGCCAATGTGCTTTCCTGCTTTGAATCCGCCGATAGACGCGCTGATTGCCTGCGCGTAGGGTGCAAGCCGACGGAGCGCTTTGCTGATGCCACCACTCTTGGCAGCGGCCGCAAACGATGGGTAACTCCCGATCCGGAAACCGCCAATCTTCTTGATGAGTTCCGTCAGCTTCGCGGGATCTTCCGTCAAGCCGCCGTTGGGTGTGAGGAGTAGATTGAGTTCGAAGCGATCGAGGTCCTGCACGCACTGCTTGATACCCTTGGCGGAAAGTTCGAAGGCCTCATCCGTATCGGGCGCAGCGCAGCGGACAGCGAGCGCAGGGCACTGCAACTTGTTGGCCGCGTTCCCAAGCACCTTCAGACGCTGACGCGTTTGCGCCCATGTCGCCGAGCGATCGGTGAAGTCGATGGGATTGTCTTCCATCAGCAACAGAACTGGGCAACCTGCGCGATCCGCCGAATCTCGCAACTTGTCAATCTGCTGAATCCCAAACCCCTTCAGCATGTCGGTCGGGATGTTGAGACCACGCAGTCGGAGTTGGCGCTCAGTGAAGGCAGGGAGCGCAAAGATGTCCGGGACGCCAAGGTCTGATTTTCCAATCAGCGTTCGAAGCGAACCTGCGGAGAGGGTCAGGAGGATCTCATTCTGCACAGCTCAGTATTCCTCGATGGTTCCACACTCGCGGCAAAGGACGAACAGACTTCATTCTAATGACTTATGTCTCACCTATCGCTCGCACTCTCTCGCAATCATGGCAAGTGTGACCGAAAGGATACGCCTCGTGATTCCACCGAAGAAAACGCCGACAGGACTTCATGTCGGCGCTTTCCATAGGGGAGAAAGAAATCGTTGGTCCATTGACCTGTGTCGATAATATGCGCCTGACCCGTGCTCTGCAAGGGATATTCTGAAGAATCTGGATATTCCGGCATGCTCGAGGAGTGGCTTCAATACACCCCTCAACGCGCCTCCCCTTCGATACCATCACGCGCCTTATGGCTACCCCCTCCGACTGTCGTTGCACTGATACACATGAATGGGTCCGCGCCACCCAAGACGGCGTCACGATGGGTATCACCCAACACGCTGCGGATGCGCTCACCGACATCACCTTCGTGGGGTTGAAGCCAGTCGGAACAAAGTTGAATGCGGGCGATTCGATTGGCGAGGTGGAGAGCGTGAAAACAACAAGCGACATTTACAGTGTGGTCGCTGGCACGATTACCGAAGTCAATCAGTCCGCCGTGAAGGATCCGTCGCTTCTCAACAGCGATCCCTACGGATCAGGCTGGCTCGTGAAGATTGCTTCGAGCGACACCACGATCGTGCAGCGACTGATGGATGCGGCGGTGTACGACGCGAAGAACCACTGACGCGCGATCGAGATGAACGCGAGGGCCTTTGAACGCCGCTCTTTCTGAACGCGACCCTGCTTCGCGCGCGCCACAACTGCGCGTCCGCAGCCTCCACAAGAGTTTCACTCTTGGGTCTGGTGCGTCGCGTCATGCGGTTCACGCGCTCCGCGGCGTTGACTTCGAGATTGAGGGTGCTGGATTCTTCGCCGTCATGGGCGCGTCAGGCAGCGGCAAGAGCACGCTCCTGCATCTGCTCGCAGG
>SXUJ01000132.1 GCA_005790565.1 Planctomycetia bacterium | reverse complement strand
CCCGTCCGAGACATCTGGAATTTGACCGAAAAAACCTGCGCGCGAGCAGGTTTTTTCGTGTCGTTCGTTGTCCTGCTCTGCCCTCCGCGCCATTTGCAATCCGCGAATGAAGCGACGATCCTAGATCACATGCCGACGCAAGAATCACCTTCACCTATGGCAAGGGGCGAAGTGCATCTCGCGCCGGCTGAACGAGATCGTTTACAGCAGTTCGGCAACACGATCGTGCACGACTTGAACAACGCGGTGTTCGCGATCACTGGCCGACTAGAGTTACTCAAGCGGCGAATCGACAACCCTGCACTGCAAGGACTCGCGACCGAACTCGGCAAGACCATTGCATTCTTCGAGTCGATCAACGCGTCCATCTCGACCGTGTGCACGAGGAGCATCCCGCACCCAGACCCCGTACTCGCCGCGGAGACGGTTTCCACCACGCTCGACGAAGCGATCACTGAGCTTCAGGATTCGTTGCACCAAACGCGAGTCGAGCGACAACCGATCCCCGCGTCGGAGCGCATGTTTCGTGTGCCCGCGAGTGCGCTCGCGGTTTGCGTACGACAACTCCTCTCCCTGCACTGCATGCGACTGGGCGGAACCGGGACGCTTTCGATCACCACCAGATTTGAACCACTCGTCGTACAACTCATCTTTGAGGATGATCGCGAGGTCGATCAGGAATGCATCGCCGCGCTCACCCGAAGCCCGAGTTTTCTGGCGCCTGGATTCAAGTTCGAACAACTCTTCGTCGCCACTGCGGCCCGCGCACTCCGAGACCTTGGCGGAAAGGTCTCCCTCGAGCGCGTCGCGAGCGGAGGGCTTCGATCAAGCGTGAGCCTCACGCTCACCGCGGAGTCGACGCGTGTCGCACAGCGCGTCCTCATCGCGGATGATGAGATGTTGATCCGCGCCCTGCTCGTGCAAATGCTAGAAACCCTTGGCGCCGATGTCATTCCGAGTGATGCGCCAGAAAGCATCGACACGCACCCGGACATTCGGCAGCAACAACTCATCGTCGTCGATGCCGCCATGCCGACGCACGCCGGATTGAAGGCATTGGAGCGGCTCCGTGCGCAAGGCGTCATGATCCCTGCCGTCGTGATTTCTGGCGCACCGGTTGATCGAGAACTCCCCGCGAAGTCCACTGGGCTGCTCAAGCCGTTCACCATGGCGACCTTCGAAGCGGCGTGCCAACTAGCGCTCGCTCGATGAGCGAGGCAGTAACGACAGCATCGCACCCATCGCTGGCGAGGAATTGTCGAGTGCGCGCAGTTCCTCAAGGCTTAGGAGCCGCAGCGAGTCATGCTCGAAGCTCGGCGTGCATACGCACTCGCCGGTGAGACGCACGCGGTAGATGATGTCCCACGATCGCGCGATCGTGTCATCGAGCAGTGCGATCGCGATTGGCGTGATGTCAGCGGGAAGCGCAAAGCCAACTTCCTCTTCAAACTCACCGCGAAGCCCAGCCACCGGGTCGGATGCTTGCTCAAGTCCGCCTCCGGGCACGAACTCCCACGAACCTTGGTACGAGCCCACGAGCGTGGAGCGCTTGCCAACGAGGTACTTCGACCCAACGGAGACGATTCCCTTGACTCCAAGCGGCCGCACGCCACAGTTCAAGCCGCTCGCTTGCACAGCGAAGAATCGATACGCACACTCCTGCACATGCATCGAGACACCACCGTGACCATTGCGGCTTGTGCCGAGCACTTGCAGGATCCCGCCATCGACGAGTTTCCCGTTCGATCGGCAGAGTGCCTCCCAACATGCGTCAATCTCCTGCAGTGTGACCTGCGATGGGACAAACCTCCCGGAAAGGGCGGCGAAGACAGGCGGGCGACGGAGTCGAATGATGCGCAACGGACGGACGCTCCCGAGGGTCATTACACTCTCTCCCCATGTCGAATGCACGATACCTGACTGCTCCGGCCATCACGAAGTCCATGCCCACGGGCATCCCCTTCATCATCGGCAACGAAGCAGCCGAGCGGTTCTCGTTCTACGGCATGAAGACCATTCTCGCGGTCTTCATGACGCAGTATTTGATGACAAGCGGAGGAACCCCGGCGTACATGACGCAAGCGGACGCGCGGGAAAATGTCGCATGGTTTGTCGCGAGTGCCTACTTCTTCCCAATCATCGGCGCACTCCTGGCCGACCTCTTCCTCGGCAAGTACCGAACGATCATTCTGCTTTCTCTTGTGTACTGCCTCGGACACGCTGCACTCGCGTGCATTGACTTGCCTTCGCCGATGCTTCAAGCGTCCTTTGAGCCCAAGACTTGGCTCGTGGCAGGGCTGCTCCTCATCGCCATCGGCGCGGGTGGCATCAAGCCATGCGTCAGCGCGCATGTGGGCGATCAATTCGGACATGCGAACAAGCATTTGCTGACTCGCGTCTTCGGCTGGTTCTATTTCTCGATCAACTTCGGCTCGTTCTTCTCGACGCTGCTGACGCCGTACATGCTCAAGCAATACGGCCCCGGGTGGGCGTTCGGTATTCCAGGCGTGTTGATGGGGATCGCAACGCTCGTGTTCTGGATGGGCCGACATCGTTACGCGCACATCCCACCCAAGGGCATTGGTTTTCTAAAGGAACTCGTCTCTCGCGATGGTCTCAACGCAATCTGCCGCCTCGCGGGACTCTATGTTTTCGTCGCCGTCTTCTGGGCGCTCTATGACCAAACGGGTGGCGCGTGGGTCTTGCAGGCGGCCCAGATGAATTGCAATTTCCTTGGCATTCAATGGCTCGAGTCGCAGATTCAAGCAGTCAACCCGCTTCTCATCCTCATCTACATTCCGCTCTTCTCCTACGCGATTTATCCCGCGATCGGCAAAGTTGTCCGACTGACTCCGCTGCGTAAGATCGGCGCCGGCCTCTTTCTGTGCGTCGCGGCCTTCGTCGTCTCCGCACTCGCGCAAGCGCGAATCGACTCGACACAGGCAACCTTCAAGAGTGAAGTCGCACCGATGGTCGCGAGCGCAAGCATTGACTATCCCAAGACCATCGTGGAACTCAAGGCGCTCGAACGGAATGCGACAGCCACGCAATTGGAAACCCTTCTGCTCGAACCGAAGCCCACGGATGCCAAATGGAGCGAGGAGATGGCCAACTCGCTCTCGGTGGGCGGGATCGCGGTGGCAGTCGATGGCACGGAGCACACTGCAGACTGGCCATCGATTGCGTGGCAGATTCTTGCTTACCTCATCATTACAGCAGCGGAAGTTCTCGTCTCGGTCACTTGCCTTGAATTCAGTTACACGCAAGCGCCTGTCAAGATGAAGTCCTTCGTCATGAGCCTCTATCTCCTCAGTGTTTCTGCGGGCAATGTGCTCGTGGCGCTCGTGAACCGCTACACGCAGGACGCGAGCGGCAACTCGACGCTTGAGGGTGAGGCGTACTACTGGTTCTTCACCTACCTTGGACTTGGCGCAGCGGTCGTGTATCTCGTCGTCGCGAACTTCTATCACGGCAAGGAGTACATCCAAGGTGCCGACACCTCGCCGGAAGACTAAAACGCGAGCGGAATGCCGAGCGCATTCCATGCGATGAGGAGCGCGGTCCATCCCAAGAGCGCGGCAAGGCTGTAGGGCGCAAGGAGCGCCAAGAGCGTGCCGAGTCCTGCGCGATTGTCATATCGGCGGATGACGATCAGCACGATCACGAGGTAGGCATTCAACGGCGCAATCGGATTCACGCAACTGTCGCCCACGCGGTAGGCGGCTTGCACGAGATCAGGCGGCATGCCCGCACTCGCGAGCATGGGCACGAGCACGGGCGCGAGGAACACCCACTTCGCGCTCGCACTCGCAAGGAAGAGATCAAGGACCGCGACGCCCCACACGATGGCGACAATCATGATGCCTTGTCCAAGGTTGAGTGATCGAATGATCTCTGCGCCTTCGACACTCATCACGACCGCTAGATTCGACTGTCGGAACCACGCGATCGATTGACCCGCAAAAAACGCGATCACGATATAGGTCCCCATCGAAGCGATCGATTGACCCATGCGATCCGCGACGGCGCGATCGGAGCGAATCTCCCCTGCGGTGATGCCATACGCGACGCCGGGCAAGAGGAACATCACCAGAATGATCGGCACGAGCGCCTCGCTCCACGCGGGTGCAAGCGTGTTCGTCGCGTGGCGCGTGACGATTCCCGTCAGCGGCCCCCCTTCGACGAGCGCCATCGAGAGGAAGGCACCGCCTGCGAGGACGAACGCAATGAGCGCCGCCAGTAATCCACGGCGCTCGAGCGGATGCAACCGTGCATCCGCGTGCAGCACCCCGCCCTGCTCGATTTGGCGCGCAACGACCTGAGGAGAGAAACGAGGTTCAACAATCTTCGCGGTGACCAACCAACCGAGCGCGGTGAGAAAGAAGGTCGACACGAACATGAACGCATAGTTCGCGGTCGGAGAAACCACTGCGCTTGGATCAATCGTCTGCGCGGCCTGCTCGGTCAATCCAGAGAGCAACGGATCGAGGCTGGTGATTGCGATGTTCGCACTGAAACCTCCCGCGATTCCAAAGACCGCTGCCGCGATCCCCACGAGCGGACTTCGGCCGAGCATCGCAAAGACGCCCGCCGCGAGAGGCGGAAGCACGACATACCCAGAGTCCGCCGCTGCGCTCGAGTTCACGCCGATGAAAATGATTGCCGGCGTCATGAGGCGAGCGGGCGTCGTCTGCACGAGCAGCTTCAAGAGCGCGGGAAAGAGTCCCGTACGCTCCGCCACTCCGATCCCGAGCATTGCGACGAGCACAATCGCGAGCGGAGGAAAGTCGAGGAAGTTCTTGAGCGCGCTCGTCCAAATCCAACGCATGCTCTCGGCGTCGAGGAGGTTGTCGACGACGATTTGTTTCGTACTGTCACGAGGATCGATGACCGACCACCCGTACGCCGAACCGATCCAACTCCCGAGAAGTACCAAGAGACCGATGATGACAAAGAGCGTCGCGGGATCAGGCAAACGATTTCCTCCTCGCTCAAGGGCGAGGAGCGCGCGAGTGAATCGGGTTGGAGTCGGGGTCGCGTCAATCATCTGCATCTCATCAATCACGGACGAAAGTGCCAAGTTCCGTGTCCTTCTTGACACCAGGGAACTTCAGGACACGGTTGTGCATGGAGACATAGACGCCAGGAGGGCAAATCTGGACAGCAAGGAGCGCCTCGGTCACATTCTGCGTGGCATCCGTCCGGCGCATTTCGTACGGCCGCATCGCACCGGTCAGCACGATCGGCGTTGCCGCGCCGCCTCCAGCCTCCGCCCGTGCCTGGATGCGCTCACCGGATTTCGCGAGTCGATCGGTGCCGTGGACAATGACCACTCCGTCATGCGTTCGACTCATCGCGATCGCGGTTTGGGCGATGAGGTCGTGATCCGCCTCGCTCATCTCGAGCGAGTCTTTGTTCATGAGCGGAACTCGATCAATCTCCACTCCACGGAGTTCGATGGACGCGAGCAGCAGGTCGAGGACGCTGACATGATTCGCGAGCACGCCGCCTAGCTCGTCGTAGGTCTTTTCGATCGTGCCTCCCGTGGAAATCAACGCGATCCGAAACGGTTTCTGCAATGCTGCACTCGATGGCATTTCAGAATCGTAACTCAAACCAAGTCCACGCCGAGCCGTTGAACCTTGTCACAAGACCCGTTCGGCGCGCGGATAACTGCCGAGCACTTCGAGGCGCGTGCAGTGGGTACGCGCCTGTTCGAGCGCCCGCTGCATTGACGGATCCTTTTCATGCGCGAGTGCGTCGATGAAAAAGAGATAGTCCCAATGCGCGTCGCCGCTCGGGCGCTTCTCAATGTGCGAGAGGTTGATGCCTCCGCGTCGGAAGCTGTCGAGCACATCGACCAACGCTCCTGCGCGATCAGAGAGTGTGAACCAGAGCGTCGTCTTGTCATTGCCGGTCGGCGCGACGCCCTCTCGACCAATCACCAGAAAGCGCGTCGTGTTACCCGCCCGATCCTCAATGCCATCAAAGAGCACGGGGACGCCGTGCAACTCCCCTGCGAAGCTCGAAGCGATCGCCGCAGACCCCTCTTCTTCACTCGCGCGCACGACCGCGGCGGAGGTACTCGATTCGGGAAGCAACGACGCGTTGGGAAGGACTCGCGCGCACCACTTGCGGCACTGCCCAAACGCTTGCGGCTTGGAATAGACCCGTTGGATGGAATCCGGTCGCGAGTTGGAGAGCAACGCGAGGCGCACCGCAACCAGCGCCTCCGCGCGAATGGAAACAGGGTTCGCAAGTAGCGCGTCGAGCGTTTCGAGGATCGAGCCCATGCTTGAGTTCTCGTAGGGAACGAGCCCGTGATCGCAGCGACCAGCGGCAACTTCAATCACCACATCGCCAATGGTGGGGACGCACGCAATCTCAATGCTCGAACCAAAGTGCCGCACCACGGCGAGGTGGCTGAAAGACCCCGTTGGACCAAGGCAGCCGACCCGAAGCGGTCGCTCGAGCGAGAAAGACCCGGACATGATCTCGCGAAAAACGGCTTCAATCGTGCGATCGGAGAGCGGACTCGAAGCATGACGACTGCGTGCGACGGCGCGCTCAATCACAGCTCGCTCGCGGCTGGGAACATAGATCGCCGCAGACTCATGGCGTTTAGCGACGCCCACTTCGACGACCAAGTTCCCGCGCCGCGTGAGTAACTGCACGAGTTCTGCATCAACGCAATCGATTTCGCCGCGCAGCGTGTCGAGGTTCTTGGGCGAACGCGAATTGTCGGATGGAGGTTGGTTCACGAGTCGTGGTTCGGTCTGGTGATGGGTGAAAGGGTTTCTCGGGCGCCAGCGCACTGTGGAGGCGCTTTGGATTACGAAGTTCGACCCGCTCACGAGCCGATATTGCTGCACGCTCAGGCCGACTTCTATCGGCGCTCCTGTCCCCCTTCCTCGGTCGAAATGTTGTGGGAAGCCAAATCCCCCCTCCATCGCAAACACTTCACGCTGCGGCAGAGCAACTTCAGTCCCTGCCCTGGTTCGATCTTGCTCCGGCGGGCTTCCTCGCGCTCATCGGGTTGTTGCTCCTGTTCTACGGGCAGAAACTGCTGAAGCCGAGCCTGGTGTGCGCTGCCATCGTGCTCGGTGCTTGGGTCGCTGGCCCCTTGGTTGGAATGCTCAGCGCCCCAGTCGCCGCCCGATTGCCGCCCATCCTGTGGCCAGTGATCGGCGGCATCACCGGACTCGTGTTCATCGCACTCTCCTGGCGATTGCTGCTGGCTCTTTCGTTCGGCATTGTGCTCGCCGCGGCGCTTGTGATCGGGAGCCGCGCGATGGTGGAAGCAGGTTTCATTGACGCTTCTGGGCCCGGCCCGACGGCCCTCATTGAGCCGATCCCGACCGATCCACTGCCTCTCGACGCGATCGCCGCATCAGCCGCGCAACTGCAGAGCGTCGGCCCGGCGCTCGAACGCGTGCACGCAACCGTGCGCCCGCTCATCGGATGGGTCACCGCGCGTTGGCACGCAGAGCCACCGCAGATGCGCACGCTTTTCATCGCCAGCAGCGCGACCGGCCTCTTCATGGGCATTCTCCTCGGCCTTCTTCTCGCGAAAGACATCAGCGCGCTCTTGACGGCCATCGTTGGCGCACTACTCTTGCTTGTGGGCAGCATCCCACTCCTCGCGCGCGAGTGGACGGAACTCGCGCAACCCCTGCATCCACTGACTTGGCTCGGAAGCTGGGGCGTCCTCGCCGCCTTCGGATTTTTCGCGCAACTCATGATGCGCAAAGCAGACCCGAAAGCGACCGACGCGACCGATGATTGAACACGACAAAATCGCCTAGACTCCTTCGCGTGGATGCATTTGCATATCGTCATGGCGAGTTGTACTGCGAGGATGTCCCGATGCGCGAGATTGCGCGCACGGCGGGAACCCCGACCTTCGTCTACTCTCGCGCGACGCTTGAGGGTCATTTCGATCGATTACAGACTGCATTTGCCCCGATTGACGCTCTGCTCTGTTACTCGGTAAAAAGTTGCGCGAATCTGAGCGTCTTGCGCACGCTCGCTGCGCGGGGCGCAGGTATGGATGTTGTCAGCGTCGGCGAACTGCAACGCGCTCTTGAAGCAGGAATCCCCGCGGACAAATGTGTCTACGCAGGCGTTGGAAAACGGGATGACGAGATCATCGCCGCCCTTGAGGCAGGCATCGGCCTGCTCAATGTCGAGAGCGAGGCTGAATTCGAAAACATCGCGCGGATCGCGAATCAACTTCGCACCTCGGTTCGCTGTGCACTTCGCATCAATCCTGATGTGGACCCGAAGACGCATCGCTACACCTCCACGGGCAAGAAGGAGACGAAGTTCGGCGTCGACCTCGAGCGCGCGCGCCGATTTTTTCAGCAGTGGGGCCACCACGAGTACGCGAAACTCGAAGGGCTCCATCTTCACATCGGTTCCCCGATATACACCGTTGATCCGTATGTTGAAGCACTCAAGAAGACCTGCACGCTCATCGAAGATCTCACGAGCGACGGGATCGAGATTCGCTCGATCGACCTCGGCGGCGGCTTCGGTGCCGACTACGAGTCCGACCAATCGCCCAGCGCGATGGATTACGCCGACGCGATCCTTCCGCTCGCCCTTCCGCTGAAATCACGCGGCATTAAGTTCTTTCTCGAACCCGGCCGCTCGATCGCCGCGAACGCCGGCGTCCTGCTGCTTTCGGTGCTCTACACCAAGCAGTCGGGTGAGAAGCGTTTCGCGATTTGTGACGCTGGTATGAACGCGCTCCTGCGACCGTCGCACTACGGGAGCTTCCACTTCGTCTGGCCGGTACGGCCCGCGGATGCACTCGTGCCTCCCACCCGTTCGAGTGCGCTCTCGATGCAGGGACTCGTCGCACAAGACATCGTGGGACCTCTCTGCGAATCGGGTGACTTTCTCGCCCTCGACCGCGCCCTACCTCCACTCGCGCGCGGCGATCTCCTCGCGGTTTTCACTGCCGGAGCGTATGGCATGAGCATGGCGAGCCGATACAACTCAAGCCCACTGCCCGCGGAGGTACTCGTCTCTGGTGATCGAGTCGCGCTCATCCGCGAACGCGAGACGGTCGAAGATCTCCTTGCTCACGAACGCCATGTCACCGCCCTTCTTTGATCTCCGAATCGCGGCTCCCGCGCTGAGGACGCACCGCTCGATGAAAGGAATCCTCCATGGTTCGCCGTGAAGTTGGAGGAGTGTGGGTCACGCTCAAGGAGACGATCGCGGCTTCACCCGACGAAGTGCTTGAGTGCCTGACGACGCCCGAAGGACTCACGCGGTGGCTGGCTGTGGGTGCGAGTTTCGAGCCGCATGCTGGCGGGAAGCTAACACTTGCATGGGATCGCGAGGCGACGCACATGCTCGAAACGACGATTCACGAGTATGACATCGCGGCGGGACGCGTGAGTTGGGTTTGGTATCCCGCACCGCTCGAAGATTGGACGGTGAAACTAGAATTCATCGTCGATCGACACATCGAGGAAGGCGCCAGGATTATTGTCCGGCTCGGACCATTCTCCGAGTCGACCGAAAGTTTGCTCGCGGCCGCCGACGCAGCCGAGAGTTGGCGCTGGTATCTCTGCAATCTCCGCTCAGTACTCGAATCCAAACACGACATGCGCGCGGTGAGACCGCTGTAGTTGAGCGCGTCCTTTGAGCGCGTCCTTTGAGCGCTCGCGACTTGGAATCTGCTCCAAGCAGCAGATTCCCTCGCTCGCTTTCGACGGGCTGAGTCCGACGGGCTGAGTCGGGGCGAGTGAATCGCCGCCGGCGCAGATCGGGCGGTGATCGGTTGAGCGCGTCCTTTGAGCGCGAGAGCGTAGACTGCGCGGACGAAGGCTCTTCTATGTTTGAATCACTGACGGAACGCATCTCCACCGCTGCGCGCAACCTTGCAGGTCGCGGCACGATTTCTGAATCCAACGTGCGCGAGGCACTCGAGGAAGTGCGCACCGCATTGCTCGAAGCGGATGTCGAGTACAGCATCGCCAACGAGTTCTGCGCGACTGTCCTGAAAGACTCGATCGGTCGTGGGGTCACGAAGTCCCTCCGACCAGGCGAAGAGTTCATCGGCGCCATTCACGACTCGCTTGTCGAGTTCATGGGAAGCGACGACGAAAAGGCGTTCTATGTCGATCCTGGCCCAACCGTGTTTATGCTTTGCGGACTCCAAGGATCCGGCAAGACCACAACCTGCGGAAAGCTCGCTGCCTTTTTCAAGAAGTCTGGTCGCAGTGTGCTTGTCGCGGCCGCGGATTTGCAGCGCCCCGCTGCAGTCGAACAACTTCGCATCGTGTCCGAGACCGTCGCGAACGACGCCAAGGGAGGAGCGCGAGTCGGTTTCCACGGGGAGATTGAGCAATGCGCCGAGTATGGAAAGGCCGTCGGAGCCGCTGTCGGCGTGTGTCGGCGCGCAGTGCAGCGCGCGAAATCAGAGAAGTACGACATCGTCATTCTCGACACCGCCGGACGATTGCATGTCAACGACGACCTGATGAAGGAACTCGAAGGAGTTCGAAGCGCGGTTCAACCGCATCAGATTCTGCTCGTTGTCGACGCGATGACCGGGCAGGATGCGGTGCACAGCGCGAAGGCGTTCCACGATCGACTCAGTATCGACGGAGTGATTCTCACCAAACTCGACAGCGATACACGCGGAGGCGCGGCGCTCACGGTTCGCCGCGTGACGGGTGCTCCCATCAAGTTTGTCGGGACGGGCGAGAAGTTTGACGCCCTTGATGAATTCAGCCCCAAGCGCATGGCCGGTCGCATCCTCGGCATGGGCGACATGATCGCGCTCGTCGAGAAGGCCCGCGAGGAGGTCAGTGAGGCCGACGCCGAGGAGATGGCCGCGAAGCTCGCGAAGGGCAAGCTCACCATGGATGACTTCCTGAAGCAAATGCAGTCGTTCCGACGCATGGGCTCGATGAAGTCGGTGCTTGGGTTACTGCCTGGGGTGGGCGCGGCGCTCAAGAATGTCAACATCGACGAGAAGCAACTTGACCGCCTGCAGGGAATGGTCCACTCAATGACGCCTGCAGAGCGAGCGAATGTCAAGGTCCTCTCGAAGAGCAGGATCAAGCGAATTGCGACTGGTTCAGGCACGACCACGAATGAAGTCAGCCGCTTGACCACGCAGTTCGAACAGATGCAGAAGATGACGGCCGCGATGGCCACGGGCGGCTTTGCCGGAAAGCTGCAGGCCGCGCAACAAATGAGTCAAGGCGGCGGCATGCCTGGTGCGGGAGGCGGCGGATTCTCGCTAAAAGGGTCAACCGCCACACCTTCGATGAAATCGAAGTTCAAAGAGCGCAAGAAACGGTGACCCTTTCTGCATGCGCACGGACGAGCTCGACTACCACTTCGATCCGACACTGATCGCGATGACGCCCGCCTCGCCCCGCGATGCGGCGCGCCTCATGTTGGTCGATCGCGCGAGTGGGGACATCACCCATCATTTCGTGCGTGACCTTCCCCGATTTCTCCACGCCAATGACACGCTGGTCGTGAACTCGACAAGCGTGCAACGAGCGCGACTGTCCCTCGTGCGGCACGCAGAGGAAGCGAGACCGCGCCTTGAAACAGAGGGACTACTCCTTGAGCGAACGCTGCAGAAGTACTGGCAGGCGCTCATTCGGCAATCCAAGCGATGCAGCCAGGGCGATCGTTTCCACCTGCGCGGGAGCACCGGACAGGAAACGGGCGATTCGATCTTGTTGCTCGCGAGGCTGGGTGATCGGTGGATCGTGCAAGTGGATAGCATCGTCGACGAGCAGGCGGCGCTCGATCGATCCGGACTCACGCCGCTCCCTCCCTACATCTTGAATGCGCGCAAGGACAACGCGATCACAGTGACTGATCAGGAAGATCGCGAGCAGTACGAAACGGTCTACGCAGACCGCACGCAACGACATTCCGTCGCCGCGCCGACGGCAGGCTTGCACTTCACACCGCAACTCCTCGAAGCGTTCGCGCAGAAGGGCATCGAGCGGGCCGAAGTCCTCTTGCATGTCGGCACCGGGACTTTCAAACCGATCGAAACGGACAGCCTCGACGAACATCCGATGCATTCGGAACGACTCGTGATTCCTACCGAAACGCTGCATGCACTCGAGACCGCAGTGCAAGAGCCGCGTAGGCGACGAATTGCGGTTGGCACTACTGCGGTGCGCGCGATTGAGAGCATTCCTCCCGACTGGACTTCGCGTGATGGCGCGTACCGTGGGGAGACTCGCCTGCTCATTCAGCCGGGATACTCGTTCCGTCACACCGACGCGCTACTCACAAACTTTCACCTGCCCCGCTCAACGCTGCTCGCGCTTGTCGGCGCATTCATTGGAATGAAGTTGTTGAAGGAGGCGTATGCCATCGCCGTTGCGGAGCGGTATCGGTTCTACAGTTACGGCGATGCGATGCTCTGCGTTTGAACCCGCGCATGAGCGGGAAGGTACGGGAGCAGTTCCACAGGAAGTCGACGCAGCCCTCTCCGCATCGCCTTCGCCACTGCATACTGCATCGATCGCTCCATTCTTCGCTCGACTCCAGCATCAACCACGCAACCGCTCTCCCGCATCGTCTTGAGCGACCAGGCCCACGCGGCATGTTCCTCAAGGCATCGAGGGGTGATCGAACCAACTCCGATGGCGTGGTGCCCGACTTCGTGCAAAAAAATGGCACAACGCAAGGGCGTCGTCGGATAGGGCGACTCGAGGAGTGTCTCAACGGTTCCGTCGCGGCGCTCGACTCGAATCGCGATACCGCTGAGGTTGCCACGCCACTTTCGAACTCGAAATCCGTAGCGTGCCTGCATCGCATCGACGAGTGCGTCGTACCTCTGTTGTCTCGCGGAATTGCTGCGCGTTGGTCTCACGGCTTCAGCCCCACGACGAGCCCTCGTTGAATCTGCGCGCAGACGACGACCCGCGGGGACCTTGGATGCGGCTTTCCCCGTCGGACTCGCACCGAAGAAGTCAAAGACAAATTGCGTAAAGAGGCGCATCACGAGCTAAACGATCACCCGAGGAACAAGCCGAGTTCCCGCCGCAACGGGACGACCGCGACTGAACTCTGCAAAAGACATTCGTCGGCTTCCGGCGCGTTGGATCTCCAAACACTGCACGGCGGCGTGATCAGCGCACCCGATGCGCCCATCCGCGCTCATCAACCCTGGCGAAAGTTCGGATCCGCCACACTCGGCCACCCTGCAGAGTCTGACCCATTCAGAAACTTCACTCTCCCCCTGCGGGAGGAGACCCACCTCACAGCCAGGCCAAGCGTTCAGTCCGTTGATTCGTGCTCGCACGGCGTGCGCATCGAGCGCGGCGCAGTCAATGGTCGCCTCAGACTTTGAGAGTTTTCGCGCGCGGGTGGCAAGCGCTTCGTCCTGCGTTCTTCCGAAGCCCGCGCGGTGGTGCTCGGCTCGGCTGAACTCTTCGAGGACACCAAGAACGGCATCCACGCCGAGCTGCGCAAGCGCGTCATGAACATCATCCGCCGTCTCGCTCGCGCCTATCGGCCGAGATCGGGTGGCGTAGACGACACCGGCGTCCATTCGTTCGGCGAGGCCAATCACGCTCACGCCGGTCTCGGCGTTGCCATCCATCACCGCGCGTTGGATCGGAGCGGCGCCGCGATAGGCGGGCAGGATCGACCCATGCAGGTTGATGGCCAACCTGTCGGCGAGCAGGCCGACCGAGAGTTTCTGTCCGAAGGCGATCACCACCCAGAGATCGGCGGGTGTGCGGCGGATTTCTTCGACTACCTCAGGTGCATTCGCGTCGGTTGGACAAAGGAGAGGGAGGCCCTTCGAAAGAGCAAACTGTGCAATGGGAGTGGGCGTAACCGCCTTGCCACGGCCCGCGGGGCGATCAGGCTGCGACACGACAAGCGATACCTCATGAGCCGACCGCAGCGCTTCGAGCGTCGGGAGCCCAAATGCACCCGATCCGAAGAAGACGATGCGCTGCTTAGCCGCCACGACTCTCCCCATACGCTCGCTCTAGGTCACGGATCGCCTTGCGATTCGTGAGCTTGTCCTTGGCCATCATGCGATCAATGATGAGCTTGCCTTCAAGGTGATCAAACTCATGCTGCCAAATGCGAGCTTCAAACTCGCTCGTTTCCAGAGTGAACGAGGTCCCGTCGAGCGCAGTGGCGGTGATACGCGCCGCCGTTGGCCGGAGGACGGAAACCACGATCTCGGGCAAGCTCAGGCAACCTTCGTCGTGCGCCTCGACCGCGCCCGCAATCTCGAGGACGGGGTTGATGAACACACGATCAGGGGAAGTGCCTCTCGCACTCGTGATGAACAGTCGGAGGGGCACGCCCACTTGCGGCGCAGCAAGTCCAGCGCCTTCCTCAACAAGCATCGCCCGCTTCATGTCGGCCACGAGCTCATGGATATTCTCATCAATGTTGACGATCGGAAGAGCCTTGCGTCGGAGCACCGGATCGGGGAAAGATACGATCGCTCGCGGAGGCCGAAGCGCGCTGAAGAAGTGCGCATGCGAACCAGCTGGTGCACCGGCATCAGGTTGAAGCGTGGAAATCCGCGCCCCGTCTGGCTTCCCCGAACGCGTGGCGTCCTTGGGGCTATCGCGGCCGGTTTCGCCTCGTGCGTCGCGACGAGCAGGAACGGCGTTCACATTGGAGCGAGGTGTAGGAATTCTTCGTGGGGGGGCGGCCATTGTCAGATCCTAACTGCGTTCTGCGATCGAATCCACGGAGTGCATCCGCCAAGGGGTCGTAAACGGATAACATCCGTCCTTGGTCTGTCGCGTTCATTCTTCTTGCGGGCACGCGCCGCGTTCTTGGTCAGGAGCGAGCATTGAGTTTCTTTTCGTTTGGCAAGAAGTCTGCAGGGCAGTCGGCCGGCGAAGGCAGCGCGGGAACCGGCAGCGCAACCGGCGCGTTTGTCGCCCAGCCGGAGAAGGCGCGCACCTGGTTCAAACACGGTGATGTCGCTGCGGGAACGCATAACTTCGACTACGCGCTCATCTGCTTCGCGAGCGGACTGAAACTCGATCCCACCCAACTCCCGATCTACGACCGAGTGTACGAACTCGCCATTCAGTACGCGCAAACCGTCGGGAAACCAGCGTCGCGCGAGAATCTCAAGAAGATCGACGGACCAGGCCCGATCGACAAGTTTGTCGCGGCGATCTATATCTGGTTCACCGACCTGCAGAGCGTGGACGCAGCATTGCGCATGCTCGACGCGACGGCGCGCGCGGGTCAGTTTGAGTATGGCCGGTGGGCGGCACCCAAGGTGCTTGGGCTCGTTCGACGCGCTTCGAAGAAGCCCTCAAAGTCGCAGTGGGTCAAGATCAAGGATCTTTTCACGGCAATCGAGGCCTATACCGAGGCCTTCGCCGCCGCCGAAGAAGCCATCAAGATCGACCCGCATGACACACAGTTGGTCAACGAAATCAAACAGCTCACCGCAGCTCGCGCGATGACACAAGGTGGATTCACGCAGGCAATCCAAGCAGGCGAAGGCGGATTCCGAAGCGTCATCCGCGATGCTGAGAAGCAGCGCCAACTTATCGAGGAAGACTCCATCGTGAGTGGCGAGGACGCGACGCAACGCATTCTCGACGCTGCGCGCAAGGACTTCGAAGCCAATCCGATGTCGGGCGATGCCATAACCAAACTCGGTGCGCAACTCCGAAAGGTCGCCACACCAGAGACCGAGCAAGAAGCGATCGGCGTGTACCAAGCTGGATGGGAGCGGCTCAGCGAATACCGCTTCAAGATGGCAATCGGCGAGATCAAACTCATGCAGATGCGGCGTCGACATCGCGCATTGGAACTGAGAATCGAAGCATCGCCTGGCGATCTCGACGCGAGGGCAGAACTCACCGCCGTCGCGGCCGACTTGCTCGCGCTTGAACTCAGCGAACTGCGAGAGCGACAGAAGAATTACCCAACTGATCGCGGCGTGAAGATGGAACTGGGCCGCCTCGAGTATCGACAAGGGAACTTCCAAGAAGCGATGACCTGCTTCCAGCTCTGCAAGGAGGATGCGAAGTTTCGCGTCTACGCCACACAGATGCTCGGCCGCTGCTTCGCGGCAGAGGGGTGGCATGAGGAAGCCGTCGGAGAGTTCCGCGACGCGCTGACGCAAGTCGTCGGCCTCGAAGCAGAGCGGGAGCTATCGATTCGATACGACTTGATGACTTCGTTGATTGAGCGTGCGAAGCTCGAGAAGCGCGGCGACATGGCGCGTGAGGCCGCAGAGATCTGCTCGGCCATTCTGCGCAAGAACATCGCCTACCGCGATATCCGACAGAAGCGCAAGGACATCGACGCGCTGCAGAAGGAACTCCCCAACTAATGCTGGCTCACGCGAGAGTCCTCGGCGTGATTCCAGCGCGCCTTGCGAGTTCCCGCTTCCCCGAGAAGGCGCTCGCCACGGCCACAGGCAAGCCGATGGTCGTGCATGTCCTTGAAGCCGCACTCCGCGCGAAGTCACTCGATGCGGTTGTCGTCGCGGCGGACCATTCGCGAATCATCGACGCAGTTCGAGCGCATGGCGGCGAGGCAATACGCACGCGCGAGGACCATCCCAACGGAACGAGCCGTCTTGCCGAAGTGGCGGCCCAAAGTGGCGCTGAGATCCTCGTCAACATCCAAGGCGACGAACCCGAGATTGAACCGGATGCGATCGATGCAGTGACCACGCTCTTGCTCTCGACCCCTTGGGCGGATGTCGCGACGCTCGCGAGTCCGTTTGGACCCAACGACGATCCCCATGATCCAAATCTCGTAAAGGTTGTCCTTGCTCAGGATGGCCGAGCGCTCTATTTCAGCCGCGCACCGATCCCCTGCTGGCGAGACGCCTCGAGCGACCTCGGCGCAAATCCCGCAGCGAAGGCGCCCGCACCGATGCTTCGGCATGTTGGGCTGTATGCCTATCGAGCGGCATTTCTGCAGGAATTCACTCGCTGGCCGTCCTCGCCCCTCGAAACGACCGAGTCGCTCGAGCAACTTCGCGTCCTTGAGCACGGACGGGCCATCGTGGTGGCCGTCAGAGCAACTTCGACACAAGGGATCGATACCCCAGACCAGTACGAAGCGTTCGTCCGTCGATACGCGGCGCGCCGTGGGTGCTGAGTCGAAGACACTCTTCGATCACGCTGAAAAAATCTTCCCCCGAACCAACGAATGATGCGATAAACCGTGCGGGGGCACTTGCGCCATGGGGGTGTTTCTGCCTACATTCAGGAATGCCCCCCAACGATCCATCAGACTCCGCAGAGACGATTGATTCCTGCGGGTTCCTATCGCAGTTTGGGAAGAGCACCGACGTCGGTGAGTGGCACTCACCGATCCCCGATGGATACCAGCGCGGCCGAACAAAGTTCGTCGTTGTCATCGGCACGGTGATGAGTGGACTCGGGAAGGGAATCTTCTCGAGTTCTCTGGCAAAGCTCTTGAAGGACAAGGGACTCTCCGTGGCGCCCATCAAGATGGAGGGCTACCTCAACATCGATTCGGGCACACTCAATCCCTATCGACATGGTGAAGTCTTCGTCCTGGCAGATGGCTGCGAGACGGACATGGACTTGGGGACCTACGAGCGACTTCTGAATCAGGATCTCACCCGCAAGAACTTCATCACCGCGGGGCAAATCTATACCGACATTCTCGAACGCGAACGCCGTGGCGGATACCTCGGTCGAGATGTGCAAATGATTCCGCATGTCACCGGCGCGGTGAAGTTGCGCCTTCGCGAGTTGGCGATGACCGGCAACAATGGAAAGCCCGCCGACATCGTGTTCGTTGAAGTTGGAGGGACGGCGGGCGATTACGAGAACGGCTTCTACATCGAAGCACTTCGCGAACTCGCGTTCGAAGAAGGAACGGACTCCACTTGCTTCGTCGCACTGACCTACATCCTCGAACCATCGATTCTTGGTGAGCAGAAATCGAAAGCAGCACAACTCGGCATTAAGCGACTGATGGAGGCGGGTGTGCAACCACACATCGTCGCGTGCCGCGCCAAGAATCCCGTCGTTGAAAAGGTCATGGAGAAGATCGGGATGTTCTCCAATGTTCCGATGCGACGCATCTTCTCGATGCACGACCGGGAGAGCGTCTACGCGATTCCCGAAGCCATGCGTGCGGCGGGACTCGATCGCGAAATCCTCTCCCTGCTTGGGCTGCACGATCGCGTGAATGCGCCGATGGAAGATCGTGAGCGCGTGAGTTGGCTCGATTTCAGTCGCAAGCTTTTCCAACCTCGAAAGCACACGATTGAGCTCGCCATCGCAGGCAAGTACGCCGCGCTACGCGACGCGTATGCGTCGATTGACAAGGCGATTGAGCACTGTTCGATTCAATTGAATTGTGGCGTACAGGTGAGGTGGCTTGACACGACCGACCTCGATACCGACGCGGCGTGCGATTCGGCGCTCGCGTCGGTGGATGCGTTGATCGTGCCTGGTGGATTCGGAGCACGCGGCGTGGAAGGTAAAATCCGATGCATCAAGTCAGTCCGCGCGAGTCGCAAGCCGTTCCTCGGGATTTGTCTCGGATTTCAAATGGCGGTGATTGAGTTTGGGCGCAACGCGCTCGGCTATGCGGACGCGAATTCCTCGGAGTTTGATGCACTTACGAAGCACCCGCTCATTGGTGAACTCCCGGAACAAAAAAAGCTTGAGGGCATCCTTGGTGGCACGATGCGACTCGGCGCGCAAGATGTGATTCTCGAACCCGGGTCCCTCGCCAGTTTCCTCTACGGCAACAAAACCGAAGTGCGCGAACGATTCCGACATCGATACGAAGTTGAGCCGGGTGCAGTCGCCGAACTCACGACCAAAGGACTCATGTTCAGCGGACGACACCCGAAATTCAAGATCATGCAGGTACTTGAACTGCCGCAGTCTGCGCACCCCTACTTCATCGGCGCGCAATACCACCCCGAGCTCACGAGCCGACCCTTGGTGCCACAACCACTCTTCATGGGACTCGTCGCCGCGGCGATCGCGCAGAAGGAGCCAGAGTTCGCGCAAACCGAACTCGGCCGCCGTTGGGTTCGAAGCGCGCCCAAGCCCGCGCATGTTTGAACGCGAATCCTGAGCGAGTCCTTTGAGCGCTCGCGACTTGGAATCTGCGCGAAGCCGCAAATGCCTCGCTCGCTCCACCGGAGTCCAAAGCGAGTGCTGGAGTTTGTCCGCGCGATTCGCGCGGCAGAGTTCCGGACTCGCGCTCAAACTAATGCTCCACGCGGTGGCCGAGAATTGGCTCGAGCGTTGCGACCATGCGATCCACCGTTGCCTTGTCGCGCGCTTCGAGATTGAGTCGAAGGAGTGGCTCGGTGTTTGACATGCGGATGTTCGCCCACCACTCGCCCGCGTCAATAGACAGTCCGTCGAGTTCGTGCGTTTGGGCGTGTGGATAGGTCGACTTCAACCTCGCGAGCGCGCCGAGTTTGTCTTCGATTTCGAAGTTGATCTCGCCCGACTGCGTGTATCGCACGCACGGTGCGAGCAATTGCGAGAACGGGATGGCCGCATGCGCAAGTGCTGTGACGACGGCGGCAAACGCGCGTGCTCCACTGTCGGCGCCAAACATATCCTCGAAGTAAAAGTGGCCGGAGAGCTCGCCGCCGATGACGGAATGACTCTCTGCAAGCTTCGCTTTCATGAAGACATGACCCACGCGACTCTCGACTGGGACTCCGCCGCACTCACGAATGATCTCAGGCACACTGCGCGAACTTCGCAGGTCGTACACGACGCTCGCGCCATGCTTTGTGCGAAGCAGATCCTGCACCATCCACGCGAGCAAGATGTCGCAGCCGACAGTCACGCCGCGCTCGTCCACCGCGGCGCAGCGATCCGCATCGCCATCAAAGCAGAATCCCGCCTGCGCGCCACTCGCGCGCACGGTTTCTTGGAGTTGCCGGAGATTTGCTTCCACAAGTGGATTCGGTTCATGCAAGAACTCGCCGGAGGCATTGTCAAAATTGAGTTGGTGAATCTCCAAACCGCGCACCGATGCGAAGACCTTCGGCAGCATCGTCCCTGCCATGCCGTTGGATGCATCAACGACGATCTTCAGCCGCTTCTCCCCAGCGACGAGCGCGGGATCGACAAACTTCAGAAGGTGGGCGGCGTAGGCATCCCAGAGATCTACATCCCGCACTTTTCCGTGGTGCTTTGGCGCGGACTTCTCGTCAAGTGCCTCAGTGGCCAACTTGATGATGCCGAGACCCGTTTCCTGACCCACAGGCTTTGCGTGATGCTTCGAAATCTTGAACCCGTTGTACTGCGCCGGATTGTGCGAGGCTGTGACCATGATTGCGCCAGCGCACGCGAGGTGATTCACGGCGAAGTAGGTGAACGGCGTGTCCACAAGTCCAACGCGCGCGACATCGGCGCCGCCGTCACAAAGCCCACGCACGAGCGCGTCGCGCAAAGTTGGCGAACTCTTCCGCATGTCATGCCCCACCGCGATCGTGCGCGCTTCGGCGCCCGTCACGCCGCCCTTCACCGCTTCCGCGAGCAAGAAAGAGGCGGCCGCATAACCCACCTTCCATGCCCCCTCCTCGTTGAGCGGGTTTGGGTAAATCGCGCGGATGTCGTAGGCCTTGAAGCACTTCGAGAGGGTCATATCGGGCGAAGGTATCCCATTCGCCGCGTCGCCAACCCCGAAAGTCCGGCAAAATCACCGACGCAAGCCCTTCCGCAAACCGATGGGTCCCTGCTAGACTCCTCGATCCCCGCCAGTCAAAGCCGTTGGCGCGGGAACCTTGCGAGCCATTGGTGGCTGACTGCAAGGTCTTCACTTTTCGAGTTCGCCGAACGAGCGTTCGCGCGGCGGGCACGAAACTGATCTGGGTCAACTCCGCACCTCGCACGCGGAGTGACCAACACACAAGCGCCCTTGTGACGGACGGTCTGCGAACGCAGACGCCACCACCATCCGTCGGTGTCGCTGGAGATTGCAGTCATGCCTTCGCTCGTTCAAGACCTCATCGAAGCCGGAATCCACTTTGGTCAGCGCCGTTCCAATTGGAACCCGAAGATGGCTCCGTACATCCACTCGGTTCGCAACCAAATCCACATCATCGACATCCGCGAGACCGTGAAGGGTCTCCTGCTTGCAAAGAAGTTCATTGAGAAGTCCGTCGCAAGCGGGAAGGACATTTGCTTCGTTGGGACCAAGCGCCAAGCGCGCGGCGCTGTCGAGCACTACGCGACCGAAGCCGGTCAACCATTCGTGGTGGAACGATGGCTCGGCGGAACGCTCACCAATTTCCGCACCATTCGCGAACGCCTCAAGCGCCTCGACGAACTCGACGCGCTCGTCGAGAGCGGCGAAATGCGCAACTACTCGAAGAAGATGGAATCGCAACTGCTTCGTGAACGCAAGGTCATTACTCGTAACCTCGGCGGCGTTCGCGGCATGACCAAACTCCCCGGCGCGCTTGTCGTGGTTGATACCAACCGCGAGAAGAACGCGCTGCTCGAAGCGAAGTCACTCGGCATCCCAACGATTTGCCTCGTCGATACCGACGGCGACCCTGACTTGGTCGATCTTCCGATCCCAGGCAACGACGATTCGATGCGCTCCATCGACATCGTGATCCGTGAACTCATGGATGCTGCCAAGCGGGGTAAGGAAACCCGAGCAGCGGGCGAAGTCGAGCGCGGCGAGCATCGTGGTGATCGCAGCGACGACGCACCCGAACGCGAACGGTCGGAAGCCCGTGGCGATGTGCCTTCCACACGACGACGATCGTCTCGTTCCCAGTTCCGCTCGAGCGAAGGCACGCCAGCCACTGCTGACGCCGCAAGCGCTCCAGCCGCTGAGTAATGTCACCCTCGCGCCTCCGGTGAAGTTTGACTTCACTTCTTCCACCGTTGTTTCAATTGAGCTGAGACTCCCCAATGACTACTGTCAATATCACCGCGTCTGATGTGAAGATTCTTCGAGACCGAACGGGCCTTGGAATGGGCGATTGCAAGCAAGCACTCGTCGAGGCCAATGGCGACCTCGTGCTCGCGGAGAAGAATGTCCGTGAGAAGTTGAAAGGCAAGATGGCCGCCCGCAGCGATCGCGCCGCAGGCGAAGGTTGCCTCGCAATTGCGTTTGGCAATGGCAAGGCCGTCACGGTGGAACTCCGCAGCGAGACGGATTTCACCGCTCGCAATGATGCGTTCCGAGCCATGGCGAAGGCAGTCGCGCAGGCATCACTCGCGCAAGCGGCGGGCGACGTCACGGCGACCAAGGAGATCAATGACCTCGTCGATGAGATCAAGATCACCACGGGTGAGAATGTTTCGTTCGCACGCGGCGTGGTCCTCGCAGGCGGCAACTTCTCGCACTACCTCCATCACGATTCGAAGCTTGCGGTCATCATGCAGTATGAAGGCGAACTCGATGAAGAATCGGGCAAGGGAATCTGCCAGCACATCGCTGCGTATGTCCCTACACCAATGGCTGTGGACCAAACTGGAATCTGCCCGACGCTGATCGCCGAGAAGCGCGCGGAAGCGGTCGCCGAAGCAGCGGCTTCAGGCAAGCCCGCCAACATCGCGGAGAAGATGGCGGAAGGCAAGATGCGCAAGTTCTTCGAAGAGGTCACGCTTCTAGGTCAACCATTCGTCCACGACGAAAAGAAGCAGGTTCGCGAGTTGCTCCCCAAGGGCACGACGATCACTGCGTTCACACGCATGCGACTTGGTTCCTAAGTCCAGCGCCCACGCTCTCCACTCATGCACCGCCGTCTCTCGCGAGACGGCGGTTTTCTTTCACACACGGACACAGGCTTCCCCGCCCGATCAACGATTCTCGTAGTTCAACGCCACCCACTCGCGATACTGCCCGCCAATGACGCTCTTCCACCATGCATCGTGTGTGAGATACCAGCGGACGGTCTCGCGAAACGCCGCTTCGAACGCGCGGCCAGCGACTGCTCGCGGCGCGTAGCCGAGCTCGCGACGAGCCTTGGAAATGTCGAGCGCGTAGCGACGATCCGCCCCCGGCCGATCGCGCACAAACGCGACCAATTCGGCGCAGCTTCGTCCCGAGGCCGATGGGCAGTTCGGATACTTGGAGGCGAGGAGAGGTTCCCGTTCAAACGCGTGATCGATCTCACTCACGATCAGTCGCAAAATCTCCAGGCTCGTCCGTTCATTCTCGCCCCCGATGTTGTAGGTCTCACCAGCGGTTCCAGAGGCAAGTGCGAGCGAGATCGCGTGACAATGGTCCTGCACATGCAACCAGTCCCGCACATGCAGCCCATCGCCGTAAAGAGGCAGTCGCTCGCCGAGTAGGCAGTTCACAATCAAAAGTGGAACGAGCTTCTCAGGTAACTGGTACGGCCCGTAGTTGTTAGAGCAATTCGTGATGATTGCGTCAAGACCGAAGGTTTCGTGATAGGCCCGAACCAGGTGGTCGCTCGCCGCCTTGCTCGCCGCGTACGGACTGTTCGGCCTGACGGGGCTCAACTCGGAAAACGCCGGCGCGCTGAGTTCGAGTGAACCATAGACCTCATCGGTCGACACATGGTGGAATCGGTGCGCACCCGGCTCTTCCTCAATCCAAACGAGGCGCGCGGCCTTCAGCAACGAATGCGTTCCCACGATATTGGTTTCGACGAACAGGTCGGGACCGAGGATCGACCGGTCCACATGGCTCTCTGCGGCGAAGTGGACAAGCGCACGAAAGTGATGCCTACGCAGGAGTTCGCACACGAGCGGCGTATCGCGAATGTCCCCGCGGACGAAGTCGCACCGGTTCGCGTCGAGCCCCTCGAGGTTCGCGAGGTTGCCGGCATAGGTCAGCGCATCAAGGACGACAACACGCGAGGTTGGGCTTGATTCGAGATGCGCGCGGACGAAGTTGGCACCGATGAAACCGGCTCCTCCAGTCACGAGCAGATTGGTGTGCAGGGGATTCATGGGGCGCATCGGAGGAACCTAGTAGGACATCGTGCTACAGAGAACTGAGGTTGGCAAATTCTGCGTCGACCACCTTGGGAACGGTGCAGCAAGATCTTCTTGTCCGCCGATAATAGCCCCCATGCGTTTGGCCACCCTGCTCGCCTGCCTCCTCGCCACATTCCTCGCCGCGCCGCTCGACGCTGCGCGAACTCCGCTCGCGCCACCCAATGATCTCGGGAGTCGACTCGAGTCCGCCGCACGCAAATCCGGACTGCCCAAAGGCACGATTTCGCTCTTCGTGAAGGACGCGGACACTGGCGATGTCCTCGCCTCCATTGAACCAGATCAACCGATGAAGCCCGCGAGCAACATGAAACTGTTCTCCACCGGCGCCGCGCTCATGACGCTCGGAGAGGAGTTCTTGTTTCGCACACGACTCTTGCGCGACGGCGATCGGCTTACGGTGGTTGGCGATGGCGATCCAGCCTTCGGCGATCCTGAACTGCTCTCGAAGATGTCCTGGACGGCACAGAATGGTGAAGTGAAGAGCGGCCTTTCCGCCACGGCCCTTGTCGACCTCTGGGTCGACGCGGTCGTCGCCACCGGCATGACGAAGGTCAGCGAACTCGTCATCGACGCGCGTATCTTCGATAACGAGGGCTTCCCACCCAATTGGCCGCGCGAACAATACTCCAACGGCTACTGCGCGGAAGTGTGGGGACTGAACTTCCACGCCAATGTCATCCATGTCATTCCCGCGCCGCGAAATGGAGGCGCTCCAGAGATTGCCTCGATGAGCCCAGCGATGCCATGGCTCGTCAAACGAAACAAGGCCACCTCGAGAACAGGATCGAAGGAGCGGCACACCTTCACCGTCGTTCGTGAACCAAACTCCAACGAACTCACGCTCGGCGGAAACGCAAAGGTGCAACCCCGCGATGCGGCAGAACTCACGGTGCATGATTCGCCTACGCTGTTTGGCGAGTTTCTCGCCTCGCGACTCGCGCGAGCAGGAGTTTCGGTTGATCGAATACGGCACGCGGATGCTCGTGAAGCACCCTCCCAAGGGACGCTCGTCGGACCGATGATTCAAACACCCATTGGAACGGTGCTGCAGCGCGCCAACACCGACAGTTCCAACCTCTACGCAGAATCACTCTGTAAACGAATCGGTGCTGCGCGCACCAGTTCCCCAGGTAGTTGGGCAAACGGAACGGCCACCGTGGCCGAATCGATTCGCTCACGCTTGGGTCCGAACGCACTCAACGGCTTTGTGATTGATGATGGCTCAGGGCTTTCGGCTGCAAATCGTGTCACGGCGCGCGCGCTGTGCGAGTGGATTATCTCCTTCGCGAATGACCCCAAGTTCGGCCCGCTCTTCCTCGAAAGTATGGCGCAGGCCGGGGTCTCCGGCACCGTACAGAAGCGATACAAGGACCTCGCCGAAAGCGACATTCGCGTCTATTGCAAGACGGGATACATACGCGGAACAAGTTGCCTCTCTGGAATCGTGATTGCACCCGACGGACGACGCATTGCATTCTCGATCCTCGGCAATTCGCTCGAACAGGGCGACCGCGTGGCGCGCGCGAAGAGTCTTCAGGACACGATCGTGCACGCTCTCCATGATGCGTTGTCTGCGCCAACACGAGCTTCATTGCGCCCAATCGGCGGCACTCGCGGAGCGGTCGGGGGTTGAACGCATGACTTCCATCCCATCGATGGCTGACCCCATGAGTGCGCACGCATGGCTCGCGCTCGCGATCACGCTCGTCGTATTGGCCCTCCTTGCGCGCGGACGGTGGTCGATGGACCTCATCATGGCGGGCGCGATCGGATTGCTCGTCCTGACCGGTGTCCTTTCACCAAGCGACGCGTTGAGCGGACTCGCAAGCCCCGCGATCCTCACGATTCCGCTCCTGCTCATCGTTTCGCAAGGCGTGATTGGGACGGGACTCGTGCAAGCCATCGGCGCGCGAGTCTTCGGACGCACAGGGTCAGAACGACAGGCGCTCCTCCGGATGACGCTTCCGATCGCAGGTTGCAGCGCCTTTCTGAATAACACGCCCTTGGTCGCCATGTCGATTCCGATCGCAAATGACTTCTGTCGCCGCAGCGGCTTGCGAGCCGGAAGTGTCTTGATGCCGCTCGCATTCGCATGTTCTCTCGGCGGCATGTGCACGCTTCTTGGGACAAGCACAAACTTGGTTGTCGCCGACTTGTGGACGAAGTCTGGTCACCCTCCACTGCATCTCTTTGATGTGGCGCCGATCGGAGTTCCTGCAGCGATCGTCGGATTGGCATTCCTCGTCATTGCCGCGCCACGACTGCTTCCGGCGGCGCGGTCCCCCGCTCTGTTGGAAACGGACCCACGCGTGTACAGCATCGAGATGCTGGTCGAAGTAGGAAGCGCACTCGTTGGCCAGTCGGTCGACGAGGCTGGTCTTCGTGGCCTTCGCGGCCTCTTTCTCGCGGAGATCGAGCGGGACGGTGTCAGACTCTCGACCGATTCATCGACGCGACTGGCCGGCGGCGATCGCCTCGTCTTTGTCGGAGTCGTCGCGAAGGTCGTTGAACTCCATCAGATTGCAGGCCTTCGCATCGCGACGAATCAGGCGTTCAAACTCGACAGCCCGTCGCATCATCGCTTCCTCGTGGAAGCGATCGTCTCTCGCGCGTCACCGGCAGTGGGACAATCCATTCGCAGCGCCGGATTCCGTGGTCGATACGGCGCGGTCGTCCTTGCGGTGAGCCGAGGCGGAGCACGCATCGAAGGCGTCAAACTCGGCGACATCGAACTGCAAGAGGGCGACGCGCTTCTGCTCTTGACGCACGGGAGCTTCATGGATCGTTTCCACGATGCCCGTGACTTCCTCTTGGTACGAAGAGTCGATGACTCCACTCCCCTGCGACGCGAACGCGCGTCCATTGCTGCGATGGTGTTGCTCTTCGTGGTCGCGATTGCCACGATCGGCCCGTTTGGCTTCGGCATGTTTGAAGCGGCATTGATGGGTGCTGGTCTCATGCTCCTCACCCGTTGCACCACCGGTCCCGAGGCGCGAAAGGCTGCGAATCCACGCTTGGTGCTCGTGATCGCCGGCGCCGTCGCGCTTGGCCTTGCCCTCCAGCAGACGGGCATTGCCGAACGCGCTGCAAGCGGCATCGTTTCTCTCGCCGGTTCGAGCACGCTCGGGGTGCTGATCACGGTCTTTTGCATGACATGGCTCTTGACGGAGCTGCTGTCGAACGCAACCGCCGCCGCACTCGCGTTTCCGATCGCGATTGCCGCGGCGCATCAGGTTGGGATCGATCCGAAGCACATCACACTCTTGGTGATGGTCGCGGCGTCAGCGAGCTTTGCAACGCCATTTGGGTACCAAACGAATCTCATGGTGCAGGAGCCTGGCGGCTATCGCCTCGGTGATTACATGCGCCTCGGAATTCCGCTTGCACTCTGTGTGGGCGCGGTCTCCATCACGGCGGTCTACCTCCTGTGATCACCCACCCCATGATGCCCGCGCTGCTCCTCGCCTCCACGCGCGCGATGCGTGCCACTCGGTTCATTGCTGCGCAGGCGATATCGAGGACCGTCACGAAGAGTGACACAAGCCCAGTCACGGCCGCAGACTTCGCGAGTCAGGCGCTCATCGCAATCACGCTCGCCGAGGACGACGCAACGCGCGGAATATCCATCCTTGGCGAAGAAGACGCGCAAGCACTCGCGGAGCCCGCGCAGCAGGGAGTTTGCGCGGAAGTTTGCGCGGCCGTCGCGTTCGCGCTCGATCGCCCAAGCGTCGCGGCGGATGAAGTGCTCGATGCCATAGCGCATGCGCACACGCCTGAATCGGCACTCGGAACCCGCTTCTTCGCCCTCGACCCTGTGGACGGTACAAAGGGATTCTTGCGTGGCGGACAGTACGCCATCGCACTCGCGTTGCTCGAAGATGGAATACCCACGCTCGCGACGCTCGCGTGCCCGAATCTCCCCCCATTTACCATCGGCCAACAACACGAACTCCGAGTCGATGCTGTTGGGACGCTCGCATTCGCGCAACGAGCAAACGGCGCCTACGAACTTGACCTGCGCAATCCCTCCGCAGACGCGCGCGAAATCCATGCCGCGTGCGGGAGCTCAACCAACGAGATTCGAGTCGCCTCGAGCATCGAGAGCGCGCACAGTGCGCACGACGAGAGCCTGCGCATCTTTGCGGAACTTGGTTGCGCCACCCGTCACCTTCGACTCGATAGCCAGTCAAAGTACGCGCTCGTCGCGCGCGGCGATGCCGATCTCTACCTTCGACTCCCAACTCGGGCGGGTTACTCCGAGTGCATCTGGGATCATGCCGCCGGTGCGCTGATTGCGCAGGAGGCGGGCGCGCGCATTTGCGACCTCAACCGGAACGCGCTCGACTTCAGTACCGGCGCGCGACTCACGAACAACCACGGAATTCTGTGCGGCGACGAGGATCTCATCACTCGCATCCTCGATGTGCTTCGCCGCTAGCTCATCGTGCGGACGAGCGCGCGAACTTGTTCCACGCACTGCGCGATACTCATGGTCGCCGTCTCAAGCACCAACTCGGGCGCGATAGGCTCCTCATACGCCTGATGAATGCCGGTGAAGTTCGGAATCTCTCCTGCACGCGCTTTCCGGTACAGGCCCTTTGGATCGCGTTGCTCTGCGACCTCGAGCGGCACGGCGACATGGACTTCAACGAATGGAATGCCTTGCGATGCGTGCAGTGCGCGGACTTGATCACGATCGCGGCGGAACGGGCTGACGAGGCTCGCGAGTACCACGACTCCCGCATCCGCGAGCAGGCACGACGCATAGCCAGCGCGTGCAATGTTGATCGCTCTATCCCCCTCCGAGAATCCGAGGTCCCGGCAGAGCCCGTGCCGCAGGTTGTCGCCGTCAACGCGATAGGCCGCGATGCCCTCCTCCACCAGCTGGCGCTCCAATGCGATGGTGATCGTGCTCTTGCCCGAACCAGAAAGACCGGTGAACCAGAAGGTCGCGCCACGCATTTGCAATCTGCTCGCGCGAAGGGAGCGCGAAACGAGTCCTGATTCCCACACGACCCTCGTGGTGGGGTGCGCTGTGTTTGCGTCAGGTTCGACGGTCATCGTGCCGATACCCTACCTCATTCCCAGCGCCCCAGCGCACGCCCCGTCGAGTTGGCTTCCACCCCGCATGCCCGAGCCCCTCTCTCATCTTCGCGAACTTGAAGCCGAGTCGATCTTCATTTTTCGTGAAGTCCTGGCGAGCTTTGAGCGGCCGGTGATGCTCTACTCGATGGGGAAGGACTCAAGCGTGCTCCTGCACCTTGCGCGGAAGGCCTTCTTTCCCGCGAAGATCCCGTTCCCACTGCTGCACATCGACACGACTTGGAAGTTCGCGGACATGTACAAGTTTCGTGATTCCTATGCGGTTGGGGAACTTGGACTTGATGTTCGTGTCCATGTGAACCAAGAGGCACGCGCGGCGGGCATCAACCCGTTCGATCACGGGAGTCGCAAGTACACGGATCTCATGAAGACCGTCGCACTCAAGCAGGCACTCACGCAGGGCCGCTACGACGCTGCGTTTGGCGGCGCGCGGAGGGACGAGGAGCGATCCCGCGCGAAGGAACGGGTCTTCAGTTTTCGCGATGCGCAACACCGCTGGGATCCGCGCGCGCAGCGTCCCGAACTCTGGAACATCTACAACACCGAAATCAATCCCGGAGAGTCCATCCGTGTGTTCCCGCTCTCCAATTGGACAGAGCTCGATGTTTGGCAGTACATCCTGCTTGAGAATATTCCGATCGTGCCTCTCTACTTCGCAGCAGTTCGGCCGATCGTGATGCGCGATGGCATTCCAATCATGGTCGACGACGACCGCATGCGCCTCGTGGAAGGCGAAACGGTGCGCATGGAATCGGTTCGATTCCGAACGCTTGGTTGCTATCCACTCTCGGGGGCGATTCCGAGCACAGCCAGCACCCTCCGAGAGATCATTCGTGAAATGCTGCTCGCGCGACTGTCCGAGCGACAGGGGCGAGTGATCGATCACGACGCTGCCGGATCGATGGAAGAGAAGAAGAAAGAGGGCTACTTTTAGCTCGCGCGATGCACGATCTCGAACTGATTCAATCCGACATTGACCGCTACCTCGATCAACATGAGCGTAAGGATCTCCTTCGCCTGCTGACTTGCGGGAGTGTTGATGACGGGAAGAGCACGCTGATTGGGCGCCTCCTGCACGATGCGCGTGCGGTGCATGAGGATACGCTCGCGGCGGCAACTCGCGATTCAACCACCCTCGGAACGCAGCAGGGCGCACTCGATCTCGCGCTGCTCGTCGACGGACTCAAGGCCGAGCGCGAACAAGGGATCACGATTGATGTCGCGT
>SXUJ01000131.1 GCA_005790565.1 Planctomycetia bacterium | reverse complement strand
TCGAGTCTTCACGAATGGAGCGAAACGCTCGAAGCTCAACGCTTGCGGAGGTTTCACCGCTGTTGCCGCTTGCTCGGCACGCGCCTCATTCGTCGCCACGATTCTGGCAATACGCGCATCCGCTTCTACCCGATCTGATCCAGCAAGCTCGGCTAACTCTAACGTGCGAAGTTCTCCAGACGGCGTTGCAATCGCGACGATCCCCGAGCGAGAGAAGAGAAATGATCCCTCAATGCACTCACCCGAACGGGTACTAACCCAAATGCGGCTCTGCGTGGAGTCGAACTCATCCGGAGGATGAGCGAAAGCGAGCGTTGCGCAACCGATCAGGGCTGTTGAGAGCGCGACGTGAATTCTCACCGAGTCCCTCCTTGCTTTGGGCGCTCCGATCCATCACGGCTGTCACCGGTCCGACTCCTCACTCCGCCACCGCTCTCTCCGCCACGACCACCTCGACGAGGCTTGTCGACTTCGCTGCTCGTCGGCGATTGAGCGTCAGCTCCCGGCGCTTCCGATCCAGCACTTCTTTTCGCGGGGGTTGCCATTGGCGCCTTGACTGCTTTCAGGTACCCGTCAAGCCGAAGTTCGAGATCCTTTGCGACGTCTGGCAACTGATGCGCGAGGTCTGTCGCCTCCGCGCGGTCGTTCGCGATGTCATAGAGCTTAACTGTGGCGGTGTCGTAGTTTCGCACCAGTTTGTAGTTGCCGACATAGATCGCGGACGCAGGACCACCGTTGTTCAAGTCGTAGTGCGGGAAGTGAATGACGATTTCCTCTCTCGGGCGCACGATGACGCCCTTTCCTGCGAGTTCTCCGGATGCACTCAGGATCGGGACAAGACTTCCACCTTCGATTGAGGCTTGTGCATCGCGATCCACGGGTTTCTCGATCGCCGCCCCAGCGAGATCCAACATCGTTGGGACAACGTCCATACCGGTCGCGCGCGTGCGGCTCACGACACCAGAGGCAACGCTCGGCCCTACAACTATCAAGGGAACGCGAATTCCGCCTTCGCACACGCTTCCCTTCGCGCCTGTGAACGGCGGATTCGAGAGTGTGCGCCCCCCATTCCCCCTTCCACCAACGCCACCCGGAGCGCCGTGATCAGCGCTGAAAAAGATGTAGGTCGTATCACTCACCCCTAATTCCGACAGCGCGGTGCGCACGCGCGCAAGTTGCAAGTCCATGTCGCGTTGACCCGCGATCGCCGCCAAGGGCTTCCCATCCACACCAGGAACGAGTCCTCGTGCGATATCAAGCGACCCCGCCGTGGATTCCTGCTCGCTTCCGAAGCCGTAATGCGAGAGTTGTAGATAAAAGGGCTTCCCGGCCTCTACGGCCTGACGCATGAACGCGATGCCACGGTCAGTGATCTCGACCGCCTGTTTCGGGTTCGGTGGAGAGCCGCGATCAGGTCCTTGGTTTCCGTTCGGACCATCTGACTCGTCGAAGCCGTTTGCCTTCGGATCGGCTCGGCCTGCATGCCACTTTCCAAAGTGCGCAGATGTGTAGCCGAGTGGCTTCAGTCGCTCCGCGATTGTCTTCACACCGACAGGAAGATACTCCTCAACCTGAGGCGGCACCATTTTCATCAGGGCGTAACCGGTGCCCTTTCCCTCCTCGCGCCGATTGCTGCCGCCCTCGTTCTGGTACGTCATATGCAGCTTTGCGGGAGAAATCCCGGTGACAAAGCTTGCACGCGAGGGCGTACACCGTGGGCAAGAGGCATAAAAGTCGCTGAAGCGAATGCCTTCAGCCGCAAGCCTCTCAAGGTTTGGAGTAAGACCCGCTGCCCGCGCGTGCGACGGAGGTTCCCCATCCATGTCGACGGATGTACTCGACCAACCGGTCGCCTCAGCGAGGATGAACACGAAGTTCGGCGGTCGCTTTGTCGTCACGGGTTGCTCCGCGGACTGCGAGTCAACGCCGAGCGCATTCGCTCCGGCGCAGATCACGATCGAGAGAAGAACGGCTGAAGTTGTCATGAGCGCGTGTCGCATGGAATGTCTCAATCTTCGTTAATGACGATGCGAGATGCATCGTGGTGGCTCCGTGGGAGAAAGAAGTCGTCGGCAAGCGCAGAATCGTCGATGAGCTCGAACTCGACGGTGCGTGGACCTCCTCGCGCCTGGGGCAAGTTCTCAAGTCGAATCAAGCGAATCAGTGCCGTTGGTTCGTCGTACCACACCTCGATGCGCTTTGGACCACCGTGCGCGGCGCTTCGCCTAACGCCTTCGATGCGCGCGAGTTTCTCAGAGCCGCCCGCAGGAAAGAGCGCCAGTTCGTAATACTGCGCGAGTTCCCCGATATCCGCAGGTGGATCAACGAAGACGATTCCATACTGACTTCCTGGCAGCGCTCCGCTAAAGCGCCGCGGGTCGCGCGAAGTCCGAACGGGACCTGAAGATGGAACGATCCACGCGCGCGAACCATCTGCACCAGAGACAACCTCTGCGCCTGACTGGTCGAGGCGCGCGAGGACATAACTCCCCGGCGATCGAATGTAGAGGATTGCACCATCGATCGTAGGTTGCGAACTCGCAGCGCGCGCTTCACTGCCGGATGCATCGAGCCGCTCCCCCCGCGGACCGCGTGCCGGGCGGACTTCATCAAGGGCTCGCACAAAATAGGTGCGATCGCCAACTCGCGTAGTGGAGACGAGGCGCGCAACGACATCGGCCGCGGATGCCCTCGCCGTCGTCTGAAGTGCGAGCCACGCGACTCCAACGCATAGCCCCAGTGTTGCCGCGAGCGCGACTGCACCCTGCAACAAGGGACGACGCCTCTCTCGCTGGAGCACAGCTTGGTACGCACTCGCTCCACCGAGTTCGCGCGCAACTGCGTCGTGTAACATTGCAAGCCGCGCAAAATCGGCGGCGCGAGCGCGGTCTGCCTCCAACGTGGCAAGAAGGGACTTGTAGTCCTCACGCGCGAGTTCTCCGTCAAGCGCGGCGTGGGCAAGTCGTGCCCATGCAACCTCCTCGATGCCGCGAGATTCACTCAATCTGCACGCTCCGCTGCCATACGAAGCTCGATGCACGCGCGCAACTCTCCGCGAATCCGCTGCAACGCTTTGGACACCGTATTGGCCTGCATATTGAGCGCGCTCGCGATGCGCGTCGGCGAAAGCCCCGTGCGATACCGTAAATCACAAATCTC
>SXUJ01000130.1 GCA_005790565.1 Planctomycetia bacterium | reverse complement strand
TGTACTCCACCGGGTCTTCGACCGTGATAGCTTTCGTGTCGCCCTTCACGATGCGACGCAGTGACGCATAGAGCGTCGTGGACTTCCCGCTTCCCGTGGGTCCGGTCACCAGGAGAATGCCGTGCGGCCGCTGCACCAGACTGTCCCAGCGCGAGAGCAACTCCGGTGGCATGCCCAACTCGTCAAGTCCCACGAGCACTGCCTTCTTGGAGAGCACGCGCAACACAACGCCTTCGCCATGGAGCATCGGAATCACGCTCATGCGCAAGTCGTACTCTTGGCCCCTGATGCGGAGAGAAATGCGACCGTCCTGCGAACGACGGCGTTCGGCAATATTGAGATTCGCCATGATTTTCAGGCGGCTCGTGATTGCATTGCGGAATTGGTGAATCGTCGCGGGCACACCGGCATCGACGAGGCGTCCATCGATGCGGTAACGCACATGGAGTTCTTTCTCGTAGGGCTCGATGTGAATGTCGGTGGCTCTCTCGCGAACGGCTTCGGCGAGCAGATCATTCACGAGTCGCACGACGCTCGCCTCGCTCGCGTCGCTCGACGCGCGTTCCGAATCGGCGTCAATCACACTTTGGGTGCCGATGTCTGTGGTCGCGGAGTTCGCGCCAAGTGCTGCCAACACATCCCCGGCAACGCCGTAGTGCGTACGGATGAAATCGGCGATGTCCCTCTCATCGGCGAGGACGAGATCGACTTGCAATCCCGTCGCGGTGCGGACTTCGTCGAAACTATCCAGTCGAAGCGGGTCACTGGTCGCGAGAGAAAGTCGACCTTGGTCGACCGCAAGCGGAACGGCGCGCAGCTTGAAGACGAGGCGCGAGGGGACCGCCTGCAGTGTTTCGAGGTCAGGCGTCCATTCGTTGAGCCGGACGAAGGGAAGCGAGAGTTCATCGGCGAGCGTTTCGAGCACGCGCGACGACGGCACGAATCCAAGTCGTGCAAGAGTGTGCTCGATACGCTCGCCAGTGGTGCGTCGCTCCGCCTCCGCGAGTGTGAGTTGCTCGGGAGTCAGGATGCCACGCGCGACGAGGATGCTGCCGAGGGCCATGGAGTGTTGAGCGTAATTGAAGGTCGCTGCAGAAACGAGTGCGGAGTCCCAAGTTTGGGAGAAAGTCACGCACTCGCAGTACGACGGAAGAGCGCGAGAGCCGCAGTTTGCCCGTGTTGGTAGGAGCGCGTCGCGACCCGCCCAAACTCTCCTGCAGCACGAAATCCGCTCAGCGGAAGTGGTTTCGGCAGGAACAATCCCTTGGCAGGTGGTGAGAGCCGGCGAACGATCGTCGCGGCATCGGTCTCAGCCTCATCGGCGGCTGCGTGCTCCCTCCCGATGCAGGTGAAGAGCAGCGCGCATTCTGCTCCTTCGCGTAGGAGTTCCCGATCGAGTTGCATTGCCAAATCATCTCGCACGGTGATTCCGTCGCGCAGGAGAAAGCGCACGGTGCGGCCAACCGCGATGTGCGCTTGGGTGGTGATCGATCCTCGCGCAGGGTCGACCGTGAGAATCTCGCGAGCGAGGAACTGATCGCGCTCGAATCGACCGTGCGCACTCGGCGCGTGCTCATTCGCGAGAATGCCCACCAGTAACCCCTGCGCGAGTAACTTCGCGGTGTCGCCACCGAGTGTCACTGCGGCTTGTTGCGCTGCGGCGATCGCTGACACGCCACTCAACTCAAGGAGTGTGTTGTGCTGCGATTTCGTCACCAGAAAGGTCTTCCCAACGGCGCGGCAGCCTTGGCTCAGCATGGAGTCGATCACGATGGGGCCACCGAAGCTCAATCCGACCATGCCCGCACTGGTGAGGTGATGATCGACGATCATGACATTCAACCCCGGGAAACTTGCGCCGCTTGCGATGCCGCCGATGATGTTCGCCCCAGACGGGGGAGCGGCTCGATCGAGTGCTTCGAGCGCGGCATTGCTGTGCATGGAGTACGGATCGGCGACGGCAATCGCACCCCGATGCAACTCGTCGAGCGCGAGGCGATTGCGCAGTGACTGCATTTCCCACACCTGTGGTGGTCCATCCTCGACATCGAGCCACCATGGCGTGATGCGAACTTGCGGGGCGTGCAAAGCGAGGGCACTCAGTCCAGCGAGGCGCTCGTGTTGATTTCCGCCCTCGATCACGCTCTCGACAACACAGCCGAGCACATGCTCGGGGTGAAGTTGGGCACGAACGATTTCCACCACCGAGGCGAAGGCCGCGCGATGATGAAAACTCGCGAACAGAAAGAGGGCATCAGGCCGCAGTGGGCAGTGGGTGCGACTCGCCGCCGAGACCTCTTGGGCGGCGATCCGCGAGGCGGTCGCGCCGGAGAATGCGGTCGCGGTGATCCAAGGCGGGGAATGACGGTCGGCGTCTGACATTACGCGTCGGAGTGCCCGATGAGGTTATCCGGTCGGAGGGGGATGGATGGATCTTGGGCTTGCATCGGACGGGGGAAACGGGCATACTCCCCGATCCCTCTCAGTCAGCAACTAGGACAAGCACTGTGCCCAATACTGAATCAGCAAAGAAGCGTGTACGACAAGGTCAAGAGCGCAACGCCCGTAACCGTTGGCGCAAGTCTAGGGTGAAGGACGCGGTCGCCGACTTCCTCAAGGCGATCCACGATCATGATGTTGCTGCGGCGGAGGTTGCGTTCAAAGCAGCGGTCCGGACGCTCGACAAGGTCGCGGACACTGGCACTGTGCACAAGAATCAAGCCGCTCGACGCAAGAGCCGCCTCAACGCGAAGCTCAAGACGCTGAAGACTGGGAAGTCTGCCAAGCGCGCCTGACCGGTGGCTTGATTGAGCGCGGTAGGGATCGAGTTCACGAAGCGAGGGCGATCGCGACGATCTTCGGATTGTTGTGAGGCCGCGCGCCACAAACTCCACTCAAGCAATTTCGCACGAGAGTTACCTCGAACGATCGAAGCGTCCGCTTGAGACGCTGATCTTCCTCCTGCCCTTCATCCTCTTCTACGAGTATGAATTGACGCGTGCGCTCGCGATCGATGGCGCGATCGTCACCAACGCGGCACATCTCGGGCTACTGAGATTTCTCTCGACCTTCGGTTGGGGAGAGATGGCGCTCTCGTTGCCAGCGGTCCTACTTGCGCTTTGCCTGCTCGTCGCGCACGCGCTGCTCCGAACGGATTGGAAAGTCGATTTGTCTGTCGTCCTGCGCATGTGGGGAGAGTCTGCTGCACTCGCGGTGCCTGTCTTGCTCCTCGCTGCAGGTGTCAATTGGTGGCTTGCGCCGATGGAGAGTGGGTCGCTTCCCGCCGCAGCGAGCGTGGACGATTGGCGCGCCCTCTCTATGCCAGCGCGCATCGCGGTTTCGATCGGTGCGGGTCTCTACGAAGAACTGGTCTTTCGCATGATGCTGATCCTCGCGCTTCATGCGTTGCTGAAGGATCTGCTCGTCGTCCCCGATCGCCTCGCGAAGGCGGTGTGTGTCGTGGCGAGCGCGTGTCTGTTCGCGATCTACCATCCCATGGGTGAGAGCAGTGTGGGGGATCCGCAGGAATTCGCGCGTCTCGCGCGCTTCCTCTTCCTACTTCTTGCGGGCGCGTATTGGGCGCTGCTCTTCCTCGGTCGAGGGCTCGGGATCGTCGCGGGTTCGCACATGCTCTACGATGTCGCGGCCTCGATCCTTTCCGTCCAAGAGAGCACGGCCGAAATCGGGTCGTAGAGTCGCGTGCGTCCTCAAACCAGTGGTGTGATCGGCATAACCCACACAGACTGAACGCGCATTGCATCAGAAAGAAGCAATCGGGCATGACGTTGCCCTCATGCTCGTCATTGAAATGCAAGGTTTCCTTGTTGGAACTTCTCGTCCGAAGTTCCGAGGAGGCTGCTCGAGGGCGCGGAGCGCCTTCGAGCACTTGGACCGCAGTGTGGAGTCCTTGGTCATGCAGGAAGCGGATTGTGACTCAAATCTCAAACGAGGAGCGATGCTGGCAGGGTGCCGGTTGATGTCTCGTCTTGGAACAGGCGCGGCGAGCGAAGTATGGCTTGGGCAACTGCTCAAGACCGGCGAGCTCTTTGCACTCAAGCATGTTCGCCGTCCTGCGAATCAGGACGCGCGCATGATCACGCAGGTCGAAAACGAGCATGAAGTCGCATCGAAGATTTCGCACCCAGCGTTTCGACGAAGTTTTCGACTCGAACGCGAGCGCGAATACTTCCGCACGGTCGCCATTACGGAGGTAATGGAGTTCGTCGACGGCATGCCACTCGATCAGGCGAGGTTGTCGCGCCGCGATTGCCTCCTCGCGATGGCCACAGCGGCGCGCGCGCTCGATGTCATGCACGAACTGGGCTACGCCCACGCGGACCTCAAGCCTGGCAACCTCTTGGTGGAGGATCATGCTGACGGACGGCGACTTCGAATCATCGATCTTGGGCAGGCCTGCCCACTTGGCACGCAGAAGCAGCGAATTCAAGGGACGCCAGCGTTCATGGCGCCCGAGCAAGTGCAACGCGGTCCCATTCTGCGACAGACGGATATCTACAACCTCGCGGCGACGACGAAGGCTTTGTTGCTCGGTTCTCTCGAACGAGCCGCAATGGTGCGAGACGATGTCGGTTCGCTCGTGTGCGCTGGGCTGCCGATGAGCGTCGCTCCGATGCTTGCGCGCTGCCTGCAGAGTTCGCCAGGTGCGCGGCCGGCGCACATGCGACTCGTCGCGCAGGATATGGAGCAGGCCGCGCGTGCAGTTTCCTCCACGCAGGGCGAGGGCCGGATACAGGCTGCGTGAGGGAGATGGAGTGACGCGGTGCATCGCGATTCTCTACACTCCCGCCTGTGCCACTCGCTGTCCCCGCGCAATCGATTCGCCTGCTCGTCCTTGATGTTGACGGTGTGCTGACCGATGGCGGCATTGCACTGAGTGACCTTGGGCATGAGACGAAGCGGTTTCATGTTCGCGACGGCGCAGGCATTCGAATGTGGATGCACCTCGGTCTCGAGGTCGCACTCATCACCGGTCGAAGCGGCATGGTCGTGCATCACCGAGCGCGCGAACTCGGCATCCAACATGTCATCACAGGCTCGAAGGCGAAGGAAGCCTCATTCAACACGCTGCTTGCGCAGCTCGGCCTCGCGCCAAGCGCCACCGCCATGCTTGGCGACGACCTGCCTGATCTTCCCGTGCTGCGCGCGTGCGGATTTTCGATGGCCGTGGCGGACGCGAGTGCGGAAGTGCTCGCCGTCGCGCAGTTCGTGACGCATCAGCGGGGCGGTCACGGTGCGGTTCGCGAGGCGATCGAGCATTTGCTCCGTGCGCAAGGTCGATGGCAAGAAGCGGTGCGGCTGTTTGATCCGGCGTTTGAGTGCAACGCACAGCGTGAGGGTTCGCGGTCGTGAGATCGCGCCGCGAACACATCCAACTTCAGGAGCAAGCGAACTCCACCCAGCGAGCGTGGCGTGACTTTGCTCGGCGATTTCCGGCGATTGCGTTTGGGCTTCCCGCGGGCGCGCTCGCATTGCTGGTGATTGTGGTGGCTTGGAACGCGAGTGCGCTCGACCCCGTCCGTGAGGACGGACCTCGCCTCGACGATGCGGTGTCCATCCTTCGCCCGGCGGCGCCAACCGACGCCGAGTTGCAGCGGGCGAGCGGAAACATCGGCGAACAGGCGTCGGTGCAACTTGCCGATGGCGCATGGATTCAAGTCGCCGATGAGGACGGCCGACTCGCGCAGCAGTACAGCGCGCAGCGCCTCGATCCATTACCCGCCTCGCAGATCGCGTTTACCGAGCCGCGCGTGATGGTCTTCCTCCGTGACGGTCGGGTCATCACGATGGAGTCGCGCACGGGTCTCGCGGCCGTTCCTCAGCGCGCACTGAACAGCGGCCGGTTCGAGGGTGATGTGATCGTCCGTCTCTTCCGCCCCGCGGAGGGTGTCAGCGTGGACCCAGGCCGAGACGCTCCCGCGATCACCATTGACGCTGAGGAGGCGCAGTTTGACAATGTTCTTGGTGAGGTGCGTTGCGAACGCGCCGTTCGAGTGACAACTGACATGGGGACCTTCGCGGGAGAAGGACTTTCGCTGGTGATGGATGGCAGCGGCGATGGTGGCTCGCTCGAGCGACTCGTCATCGAGCGCGCGACTGAGCCAATTCGCATCGATCGAGCCGCGCGGATGCTCTCCGCCCGGCGAGAGTCGGCGCGGGGAACGACGCCTCACAGTACGCCACGCACTACTTCCGACCCGTCGCCACCGCCGGCGCACGAGTCGATTGCGCGCGTGAACCCGCTTCCCTCCGAGGCATCCGACAGCGTGCAGACGCCGATCGCGCCGCGGCCTTCGGCGGTCCTGGGATTGCCGCCGGCCGCGGCTCCCGTTTTGACGCCGCCGGCACCTCCTGCGCTTGGTCGCGTGTATCAACTTGTGCTTGAGCGTGGCGTCGAGATTGTGCGAATCCATGGTGGAGCGCGCAGCACGATCAACGGAGACGAACTCCTTGCGTACTTTACGCTCGACTCTAACGCGCTTGATGCACAGGAGCCGAAGCGCGGTCCGAGCGTGAGCGCGGTGTACCTGCCTCCGAGTGCCGCCATCGGTGCGATGGCGTTGGGACAGGTTGGGTCCACTTCCGCAGGCGAGTCGGAAGATGTTGTCACCGTCTCGTTCGGTGGGAGACTCGTGATGACGCCGGCCAAGGGTGTGACGCTCGCGAGTAATGACGACATCCAGTTTGAAGTCGTCGGTCGCCGCGTCGAGTGTTACGACGCCGGAACCCAATCCGAACTCGTCTGCAAGAAACTCCGATACGAACTCGCGTCGGAGCGCATTGATGCGATCGGTGACCCATCGCAGCCGCTTCGCCTCCGAAGTCCGCGCATGGCGCTTGATGGTGAACGATTCTGGATGAGTCAGCAGTCCAAGATTGGACGGCTCGAAGGACCCGGTCGATTGCGCTTCGCGCGAACCGCTTCATCGGGCAGAACGCCCGCTGCGCACGCACTCCCCGTGACGAATGATCCCGCCATGCACGCTGCGTTTCAATGGTTGTCTCAAGCGCCCGCACTGCTCTGCATGATTGCGTCCACCGACCCATCGTCGGCTCTCTTGGTGCAGTCCGCGACTGGCGAGCCGCCACTTCGCGCGTCCACGGCGTTTGATCACGCAGCGCAGCAATTGGAGATTCAGTGGACCGGTGGGGTGGACCTCTCGTTCGCTGGCTCTGCGGAAGAGCCGCGTCTGTCCGGCGCGAAGTTCGTCGGAGGAGTTGCGGTCACCGGCCAGGAGTTTGCGCTCGATTCGGGGATTCTCGATGTCCGCTTCGATGCCGCACGCGAGGAGCAAATCGAATCGATCGTCGCCGATGAAGGCACGGTGGTGAAGCGCCTCGGTGGCGGTGGCCTGACGAGCCGCCGTGTGGAGCTCTATCTCGCGCAATCGAAGGACGGCAGCGCAATCCCGACGCGACTCTATGCGCTTGGCGGAGTTGAAGCGACCGACGCGCGCCAAACAATTTGGGCGGAATCACTCGATGTTTCGTTCGCCGAAAAGACGCTGCGTCCGCCGGTGGAATCAAGCGTGCCTTCCACGACAGACTCGTTCGGAGCGGAGATGGGCGAGGTGGAGGTCACGGCGTTTGCGGCGAACCAAGGGGTCGAGGTGCTCCTGAAGGAGGGTGCGCGCGTCTACGCCGATGTCCTCGAAGGCAATGCCGCTCTGCGCACACTTCGACTTGCAGGAGGCGATGTTGCCTTTGTTCGAGGAACGGTGATCGCCGACGGATTGAAGGAAGTGCGATTCGACGACGCGACTCGAACTGCGCGCAGCGAGGGACCTGGTCGGTTTCGCGCTTTCAAAGAACCGATCACCGCAACTGCGGGACGCGCGCCGCGACCGCTGGCGGACGGCAAGCCTGCGATGGAGGCGCGATGGGCGGACTCCTTGCAGTACACGGAAAGCGACCCATCGAAGGCGGAACTTGAATTGCGGGGTGGCGTCAATGTGCGGTCGAAGCCGAGCGCGGAGCGATCCGATGCAATGGACGCAGATGCGCTCCTGCTTGAACTTCGTTCGCGTCATGAGCCGCGTGCCGGAGCGAAGGATGGGCTGCAGTCAGGCGACCGCGAGGTCGAGCATGTCGTTGCCAAGGGAACGGCTCGCATGGAGAGTCGCGTGTGGAACGACGCGGCGCATTCTGGTGATCCTCGTGTCTTCCGCGTCACTGGGCAGCACATCGAGTACGACATTCGAACGCGAGAGGGTCTCGTCGTTGGAGACGGGACGCTGTTGGTCAATATTCCCGCCCGATCGAAGACGGAGCCCGTCGTTGCGCCTGCGACGAACGGCATCGCGCTTGGAGCAGACGGGACAACGCGTTTTCGTTGGGCGAAGCGAATGGAGATTCGACACCAGTTCGATGATCGATTCCTCGTCTCCATGGACGATGGTGTGGAAGTGCTCCACGCGGGCCTTGCGCCGCACGACACGCTTTCTCTGCGATCGAGTGCACTCGAAGCCGTGCTTCATCGTCCGCCCACGGATGCATCCGACCAACACGCCAGCGGCGAACAAGGTGTTGACCTTGGTGGTCCCGCGCAACTGATCTCGCTCAAAGCGAGCGGTCAGGTCTTCGTGCGTACGCCGCAGTACGACATTGAGTGCGAAGAGTTTGACTACTCCGTCGAGACCGGCGTTGCGCGATTGCGCGCACGAGACGGACGCGTGGTCAGCATTCTCACGCCCGAGTCTCCAACGCCCATTCGCGCGGAAAGCGTCGTCTGGGATCTCCGCAACGGACGGCTCACGGTCCAGCGAGCCTCTGGTGGCGCGGCACAGTAACGAGGAAGCAAGCGATCCTATGGAAGTGACCTACGGCTCTTATCTCAAAGTTCCTGAACTGCTCGCGCTGCAAGTTCCCGCTTCGAAAGATGCGTGCGGCGTGCCCGAGCATGATGAGATGCTCTTCAT
>SXUJ01000129.1 GCA_005790565.1 Planctomycetia bacterium | reverse complement strand
CGCCGGTGATCCAGCCCCAGCCACAACCAGGCTCGCACGCTTCGCCAGACTGCATGCCGCCGGAGAGGGCGCTCCCAGTTGGCGTCTGTGCGATGCCGAGCGACACGATGAACGCATTCTCTGCCGCGCTTGTGATGGTCGCGAGATGTGCCCGCTCGGCCTCTGCACTCAGTCGCGCAGCGGTCCACGTGCGAGGGCTGAGTTGGAGTTCATACCAATGCCCATTTCCACCATTTTCGACGCGCCACTGCACGGCCTGTCCCAAAGTCGTCTGGGCGAGAACAAGAACCGATGCCAACACAATTGCGTACCTCATGGGAATTGCGTACCTCATGGGAGTTTCTCCCAGTCAATCACGGTTCCGTCGCGCATCCTTCTTACTATTGCAATCGCCGCGAGCGGTATCTCTCCATGCGTAGAGCAGCGCGCAATCCTCATCGGGTTTCATTTTTTCTTTTTGCACTCCCGCAAGTCGACGGTACGATCTTGGCGTGACGGCGCTTCCACTTACTTCGATGCTGAACCTCGCACGCGGGGGGGACAAATCTGCTGCAGAACGAGTCTGGGCCGAGGTTTACGCGGAGGTTCGAGCGATCGCGGCGGCGGAGATCAGTCGAGAATTCGAGGGAAGCGCGTCGCAGGCGGACCTTCAGCCCACCGGACTCGTGAGTGAAATTTTTCTACGGGTCGCACGCGCCTCTCCCGGCGGGCGCGAGGGCGCGTGGGAGAATCGACGGCATTTCTTCGGCACAGTGACAAAGGTTTGCGAGTACGCGCTAGTCGATCTCGCGCGGGCGCGAAAGGCGAAAATGCGCGGTGGCGGTAGGACGCTCGTCCCGCTCACCTTCGTCGCGGGTGAACTCGCGGACGAGCGTGCCGCGGATACCGCGGCGGAGATAGATCTTCCCGCTGCTCTCGCGTCACTCGGAAGGGGCTACCCACGCGCGGCTGAGGTCGCGCGGCTGCGCTACATGCTTGAGTTTTCGAACTCCGAGGTCGCGCGGATACTCGGTGTCAGCCAGTCGACCGTCGAGAAGGACTGGGTGTTCGCACGAGCGTGGTTGCGGCGCAAACTTGAACGCGCCGTGTGATCTTCGTTACGGCTTCGGGCCGTCGTTACGCATGAGTGATCGAATGGAACATCCGTCGATACTCGATCCCAAGCGCGTACAGGAGGCGTTCGCAGAAGCGAGCTTGCTGCCCGTGCCTGCGCGCGCGGATTATCTGATGCGTCTCCGCGGCGAATGTGCGGCACTCGCTGACGAGGTGGAGTCTTTGCTCACATTCCTCCCAACCGTCGATCCACGCGCCGACTCTGAGGAAACGGGCTCTCTGCCCGTCACTCTGCTTGGAAAGGTGGTGGGCGGTTGTCGCATCGAGAGGCTCCTGGGGTTCGGAGGCATGAGCGCCGTGTATGCCGCTTGGCAGGAGTCTCCACCACGCCGCGTTGCGGTCAAGATCGTGCGACGCGAACGAATGGGATCGAGTGCGCGGAGAAGACTGCGTATCGAGGCCGAAGCGCTCGGGAGGCTCGAGCACCCGAACATCGCCCGTGTCTTCTTGGCGGGCTCGCAGTTCCTATCGGATCGACATGAACTCGCAGGGTCGCCGTATATCGTGATGGAACTCATCGACGATGCTGTGCCGATCAATGGTTGGGCGAATGAACACAAACTAGACGCTCGGGCTCGGATCGAACTCGCCATTTGCATCGCCGAGGCGATTGGGCATGCGCATCGAGCCGGCGTCATCCACCGAGACATCAAGCCGGGAAACATCCTCGTGGGCAGTAACGGCGTGCCGAAAGTCATCGACTTCGGTATTGCATCGGTGCACGACTCGATGGTGACGGCTGTGACGGAAGGCGCGATGGGAACGCTCGCCTTTATGAGCCCCGAACAGGCGCGCGGACTCCGCGCCGATACGCGAAGCGATGTGTGGGGATTGGGTGCGGTGCTGTTCGACCTGCTGACTGGTGTGCCGCCCTTTGACGCAACCGACAACTCACTCGCGTCGCATGTCGACCGCCTGCTGCACGATCCACCGGCGCTGGTTGCGGAGCGCGCGCGCGAGTTGCGTGGTGCAGCCTTCGCCGATTCGATCCCTCATGGGAGCGACGCGGTGTTGCGCCGCGCACTCGCGAATGATGCGGAACTACGCTACCGAAGTGCGACGGAGTTCGCGGATGAACTGCGGAGGCTTCTCAAGGGGGAACCACTTCTCGCGCGCCCCGACTCCGAGTGGGCGGTACTCCAAAGGTTGATGCGCCGTCACCGTGTGGGGATCATCGCGGCGTCTTGCGTTCTCACCGCCCTTGCCGCAGGCATGATCTTCACGCTTGTGATGCTCAGTCGGGAGCGCGACGCGAATCGCCGCGCGCAGTGGTCGGGCTATGTTGCATCGATTGCGGCTGCGAGTTCCATGCTCGAGCGCAACGACGCAAGCGCCGCGAGAGAAATGCTGGACGCGGCACCAAACGAGCATCGTGGATGGGAATGGAGCGCACTTCGCCGACTCTCAGGCCAGTCAAAGTGGGCGGTGTCATTCGCGCCAGGACAGCAGGTGTACGACACGGATTGGAGCATCGACGGCGGTCGAATCATCGCCGCAGCGAGTGGCAATGTAGTCGCGATCGACTGTGCCACGCAGCGCGAAGTCTGGCGCGTCCCCACGCCAAGCGCGGAGCCCGTATGGCGCGTGCGCGCGCTGGCGGATGGACATGTCGTGGCACGGATGTTGGCGCGCGATGTCATGCGCATCTCACCCGACGGAACGGTCGTCGCGCGAGCCGTGAATGACACGCTCAATGACATCACCACCGACCGCGCGGGTACGCGGCTCTTCGCCAACGACATCGGAGGCGCGCAAGAGCTTGATCCCGTGACGCTGGAGCAGAGCCGCTCGATTCAAGCGATTCCTCCGATGAGGGCATATTCGAAGTGCATCGCCGCCGCTCCGGACGCGAGTTTTCTTGTGCTCGGCGGCGATGACGGCGCGGTCACTGCAATATCGAGCGTCGACGGCGTGACGAGGTGGGTGGTGGATTCGCCGATGGAGCGCGACTCTGTGCGATCCGTCGCGGTATCTCGCGATGGCGCACGCACTGCTGCGGCGTCGCGCAGTGGACTCACGCTCATCGACTCCGCAAGCGGATCGGTTCTGTGGCGCACCACCGACACCTGTCGCGACTATCGCGACTGCACCTTCTCGCATGACGGCCGCGAACTCATTGGATCGAATTGGAACGAGTCGATCGATCGCTACGACGCGGCGAGTGGTGCGCTCATCGCTTCGATCACGGGTGCCTATAGCCAAGTGTGGAACTCTGCGGTTTCACCTGACGGGAGCGAGATCGCATCGGGCACATTCGCGGCGCGCGTGGAACTCTTCGACGCGCGTGCGGATTCACGTGTGGACGAGTGGAATCTCGATGGCTCTGCTGTGATTGCCGTTGCCGAACGGGACGGCTCCGTGTACGCCACTACCTCCGACGGCGGTTTGTTCATGGTCGACGTGACACACGCAAGCACGCCGACGCGCTTGGCGCCGACGCTCCACGCCAATGATGTGTGCGTGCTTCATTCAGGCGAGGTCGCGGTGGCGCACGACGCTGGAGTTGCGTGGTTGATGCCGGATGGGGAGGTGCGACGGTCGACGGCACTCTCGCCTCGCGCCTTGCGTATCGGCACGCTCGAATCCGGTGCAATCATCACAGTGCATCTTGAGGACGAACGGGTGATCGCCATCGCATCTGGCGACGGCGCTTTGAGATGGAGTGTCGGTGGATTCAACCGAGGGTCCACGGTTCCGATTGAGACTGCACTTGCGGCGAAGGTCCTTCTTCCGCGCGGCGTCGGCATTGGAGGAGATCAGAAACTTCTCGACACCGCAACCATGCGTGAGACGCCGATCCTGCCTGCCATTGAGTTTGCACTCTGCGGCACGCTCTCCCCAGATCGCACGCGGCTTGCGATCGGGTCCGTTGCTCGCGCGGGCGAAGTCGCGCTCGTCGACGCAACTTCGTTCGAACTCCTCGCGCAGCTTTCAAACCATCGCGGTGGCGTTCGAGCGATCGCATGGAGCCCCGACGGCTCGCGACTCGCGAGTGCGAGCGCGGACGGAACGGTGCGCATCTGGCATGTGGAGAAACAAGTCGAGATTCTCACCGTTTGGCGCGGCGCCTGCGCCGACCTCGCGTGGGGAGATGATGACACGCTGTGCATGGCCTGTGCCGATGGGAAGCTGCGGACGATCCGGGTTGCGAAGACGGAGACCGAAGCCGAGAGGCTCGGGGGTTGAAGGGTCGAGTGACTGGAGCGGACTCTCCTGATTTCAATTCTCAGAAATCGTGCGTGGATTGACGGCGGGTTCGATCACGCCCTCCAGCGGAGTGGCACGTCGCCGCGAGAATCGCAGTGACCGTTGCCGCGACCGACGCATCTGTCTCTGCAATGAAGATTCCTCCCTGCGTGGAATCTGAGACAGAGCATCAGGACTCGGGTACTCGCGCCGCCTCGGTTGAAGTGGGAGCCTCAACTTCGGGAGTGCTTTCAGTCTTGGCGGCGGGAAGCGCACCCGAACCGGTCTTCGGTCGCCCGACCACGCTGACTTTCAGACCCGTGGTGCTGAGCGCGTCCCATGCGTCTTGCAGAATTGGTGCGCGATCGACCGTGCCCTCCCCATTGGCGAGCGCGAGGTAGACGACGAGATCCGGCTCCGCGACCTTGAATTCGAGCAGTCGCGGCGCGAGGTTTTCTAACTCGATCGGTTCGAGATCGAGAAAGAGATTTCCATCAAGATCGACCGAGACGGTCGCGGCGGCGGCAGGTCGCGCTGGCGTGCTCCCGTGGAACTTGTTGAGTTCCATCGGGACGAGGTCCACGCGGACCATGAACGCGATTGAGTACATGAAGAATGTCAACAGGAAGAGCAGGACATCGAGAATCGGCGTGATCTCGAACCGGATGTCCGGATAGTTGCGACGAAGGCGGATCCTGCTCATGCGAGTGTCGAGTGATCAGGAATCGGAATTGGTCGAAGGATCAGTCGAAAGAGCAGTCGAAGCTTCGGTTGAAACTCCCGTCGATGGCTCCTCGACCGCCTCGTCGCCCGCGCACGCGACGGCGATCACGGTGTCGCCTTCCTTCAGGCGCACGACGCGCACGCCCTGCGTGTTGCGGCCGATGGTAGAGATCTCTGAAGTCGGTACGCGCACGAAGATGCCACCCGAAGTCGAGACGACGATCGACTCTGCGTCGCGAACCGTTTCGATCGCGACGACGCAGCCGTTGCGTTCGGTGGTTTGGATGTCGATGCGCCCCTTGCCGCCACGAGATTGCGCGCGCGTCGAGCCGTCTTCGCTCTGCACGAGATACTCATTGAGATCCGTCCGCTTGCCGTAGCCATTCGCAGTCACGGTCAGGAGGTCGCGGCCGCTCTCGCAACGGACGACGCCGACAACTTCGTCGTTGTCGACGAGATCAATCCCTCGCACGCCAGCCGCATCACGGCCCATCACGCGCGCATCGTCTTCGTGGAATCGAATCGACATGCCATCTCTCGTTGCGAGGAGTACATGATCCTCGCCGCGGGTCTGCACGACGCCGATGAGTTGGTGGCCCGCGTTGAGCGCGATGGCAATGATGCCCGCTTTGTGCACATTGCAGTAATCCTTGAGCGCCGTTCGCTTCACCTTGCCCTGTGAAGTTGCGAAGAAGAGGTAATCCTCTCCCTTCTCAAAGTCATGGACGGGGAGAATCGTGCGCACCGTCTCGCCCTCGCGAAGGTCGAGCAGGTTCCGAATCGCGCGACCGCGAGCCGTGCGTGCGCCCTCGGGAATCTGCCAAACTTGTTGCCGGAAGACGCGGCCAGTGTTGGTGAAGCACAAGAGATCGTCGTGCGAACTGCAGACGATGGCCTTCGTGACAACATCATCCTCGCCTTGCTCTTGACCCTTCACCCCGACGCCGCCGCGGCCTTGCGTACGGTAGGTTTCGAGCGGAAGTCGCTTGACATAGCCTTGTTGGCTCATCGTCACAACGACTTCGTGCTCGGGGATGAGCTCCGCCATTTCGAAGTCGTCGACTTCACCTTGTTCGATCAGGGTCTGGCGGGCATCGCCGAACTCCTCAATCATGCCTTCGCAATCCGCTCGGATGATGCCAAGCATGCGCGCATTGCTCGCGAGGATGGCTTCGAGTTCATCGATGGTCGCGAGTAACGCTGAGAGTTCCGAGGCAAGCTTCTCGATTTCGAGGCCGACCAACTGGATCAAGCGCAGCGCGCCGATCGCTTCCGCTTGCACGCGCGTGAGGAGCACCCCTCCGGGAAGTTCGCTGCGCGCGAGGAATCGCTCGGGCACGAGAGTCGCGTGCCGATGATTGCGCGGAATACGGAACGCGCGCTGTTGCAATCGCGTGATCGCCTCTTCGCGAGTGTGCGAGCTGCGAATGAGCGCAATGACCTCGTCGATGTCGCAGACGGCGAAAATCAAGCCCTCTAACTTGTGCGCGGCTTGTCGTGCATGGCGAAGAAGATGCTCGGTCCGGCGACGGATGACCTCCGTGCGGTGATCGATGTAGCACTGCAGCAACTGCCGCAACGAAAGCGTGCGGGGTTGGTGATTGACAAGCGTGATGTTCTGAATGGAATAGGTCGTCTGGAGCGGCGTGAATTCGTAGAGTTGCCGTTCGACGACGGCCGGATCTGCGCCCGCCTTCAAGACGACTTGAATTCGCGTGCGAGCATCGCGCCCGGAGTGGTTTCGAATGTCTGCAATGGACGCAATGCGGCCGTCCTTGGAGACCTCGACGAGTTTTTCGATCAGGATGTTCTGCGCGACTTGGTAGGGGATCTCTTCGATGACGATGACATGGCGAGAGGTCTCGCTACCCTTCGCGCTCTTGCCGCCGAGCTTCTCGTGCCGCACTTTCCCGCGAACCACGATTCGCCCTCGACCGGTCGCGTACGCATCAACGATTCCACGGCGGCCCATGATCGATCCGCCTGTCGGAAAGTCCGGGCCTGGAACAATCGCAAGCAATTGGTCGAGCGTGAGATTCGGATCGTCGATGAGCGCGATGATCGCGCGGCAGATTTCCCCGACATTGTGGGGTGGCATCGAACTCGACATGCCGACCGCAATGCCGCTACTGCCATTCACCAAGAGATTGGGCAGTTTCGCGGGGAGCACAACCGGCTCCGTCAAGCGCTCGTCGTAGTTCGCGCGAAAATCAACGGTGTCCTTGTCAAGGTCTTCCAGGAGCGCCATCGCGGCGGCGGTCATCCGCGCTTCGGTGTAGCGCATCGCCGCGGGTGGATCGCCTTCGATCGAACCGAAGTTGCCTTGCTTGTCGACGAGCATGTAGCGCGTCTTCCAGTCCTGGCCGAGGTTCACAAGTGTCGGATAGATGACGCTTTCACCGTGCGGGTGGTAGTTGCCGCTGGTGTCGCCGCAAATCTTCGCGCACTTGATCTGCTTGCGACCAGGCGACAACTTGAGGTCGTGCATCGCGACGAGGATGCGCCGTTGCGATGGCTTCAACCCATCACGGACATCCGGAAGCGCACGATCCATGATCGTGCTCATCGCGTACGTGAGATAGCTTTCGTGCAATTCTCGATCGATGTCGAGGTCAACCACGCGATCCATCGGCGCAGCGAGGGGGACCGCCAGCGGGGTCACTGGCGCGCGTGCGGAAGCATCATCGGGAGGGAGTTTTTCACCGGCAGCCATGAGCCCTGAATCTTAGCAGAAACCCATGAAAACTGAGCATCTCGATCAGATCCCAACGATGGCAATGGAGAGACGATCCGCAGCAGCGATGACTGCAGGTTTGTCGAGCAGAATGACCTTTCCAGCGCCGACTGCCAATGCACGTCCGCCTGCGGCGTGTAGGTTTTCGATCGTGCGTGCGCCGATGGTTGGGACATCGGCTCGGCGATCATGATCGTCCCGCGCGCTCTTGAGGAGCGTCCATCCCTTCGCCTTGCAGAGCTCGCCCGATCGCGCAATCATGCGGTCTGTGCCTTCGAGTGCCTCGACTGCAATCGTGTCCTTTTCGCGAACGCTGATTGATTGCCCGATGCCAAGACGCAGCAGCTCCTCAAGCAGCGGCATGGCAAACGCGATGTCACTCGACTGCAGCGCGTCCGGATGCGTCTTGGTCATCACGCCCGCGTGTGCGAGGTGTTCGGTGATGTAGCGGGTGGATTCGATGAGCGTCACTCCATCTTGCGCGAGATTGTCCGCGAGCGCGGTAAGGAGGGTCGGAGTTCGATGGTCGTGCCGGAGTTGACGATACCAAAGGAGCAGCGCGCGGAGGTCGGGGACATCCTGAAAAATGCGCCAAGGGTCGTGCATCTTCGCCTTCGACACGCGACCGACCATGACGGCCTCCCTAATGCCAAATCGGCGTGCGATTTTCACCCATCGACCGAGTCGCAGAATGCCTGCTTCCGCAAACTCATCGCACAACGCGGGCAAGGCTGGATCAAACTGTCCGCGAAGCCCGATGCACGCGACTCGTTTACCGCTCTGGCGAATTCCCTCTGCCACAAGCAGGGGAAGCAAGCCTTGCCCAGCGATGAGTCCAACGACCTCGCGACGCTCGCTCATACTTCGCCTCGGCGGGAGCCCATCGGGAGAAATCGGGCGGGGTCGGCGACGCCGTGTGTGTCCTGCGCGAGCCAGTCCAAGAGCGGAGGCAGTGTGTGTCCGAAGTGCACTAGCTCGCGCACCGCTGGGCGAACGAACCGCTCATGGACGGCGTGTTCGAGGAGCACTTTGAGCGGTGCGAAGTAATCGTGATCGTCAAGAACGGCGATAGGCTTGTGATGATCGCCGAGTTGTCGAGCAACGAGCGTCTCGAAGAATTCTTCAAACGTTCCAAGGCCGCCAGGCAACACAAGAAATGCGTCGCCGCGTTCCATCAAGATGCGCTTGCGCTCTCGCATCGTGTCGACGACGAACAATTCGTCGCAGCCGTCCCACGCTTGTTCGTAATCCACAAGTTTTTGGGTAATGACCCCTTCGACGCGCCCGCCCGCGAGCTTTGCGGCGCGTGCGGCTTCTCCCATCAGCCCTATGCCGCCGCCACCGTACACCAGCGTCATCCCGCGTGCCGCAGTGAGCCGTCCCGCTTCCCTTGCCGCAACGGCGTAGTGCGAATCGAGGCTGGTGGAACTTGAGCAGTAGAGCGTGAGAGATCGGAGCACAGCCATCGTGACGGAAAGGTACCTTACGCACACGATGGTCTTGTTGGTCCTTGCTCTCGTTGGTGTGGGCTTTGTGCTCTCGTTTCCACTTTCGTGGCTCCTCGTCCGTGTGGGGAGAAGGATGGGTGCACTCGACTCGCCAGGCGCGGCGGGCCATGTGAAAGAGCTCCGGCCAATCCCCAATATTGGCGGAGTCGCGATCTTCTGGTCTGTCGTCGCGCCGATGTGCCTCGGATTTGCGAGCATTGAGCTTGCGCCGCAGCAGGTGTTGGAGTTTGTACCTTCGATGGAAGCATTTCTTCCTCGGCTGAAGGAGACGCAACACACCTGGGCCGCGATGCTCGTTGGCGCGCTCCTGTTTCACCTACTGGGACTTGTTGACGATCGACGAGCCTTGGCTGCGTGGCCGAAACTGCTGTGTCAAGTCGCGATCGCCACGGGCGTGGTTTGGTTTGGCGATGTGCGCCTCCTCAGTTTTCTCAGTGATTACGGGGAACTCGGAACGCTGCTATCGCTGTCTGTGAGCGTCCTCTGGATCATCGGCATCGTGAATGCGGTCAATTTTCTTGACAATATGGATGGCCTCGCGGGAGGTATCTCGGCGATTGCGGCGGCGTGCTTTCTTGTGGCAACCATGCTCAATGGTCAGTACTTCATCGCGGGAGCGCTCGCGCTGCTCCTCGGATCGCTCGGGGGATTTCTCGCGTTCAACATTCCGCCCGCGAGGTTGTTCATGGGAGATGGCGGATCGCTCTTCATCGGATTCTGGCTGGCCGCGCTCGCTGCGCGAACAACCTTCGTGGCGCCCGAGCGCGCGGACTATGCGCTCGGCACCGCGTGGTACGGCGTGCTCATGCCGATCATCATTCTGGCGATTCCGCTCTATGACGGGGTGTTTGTCACGATCTATCGATTGAGCAAGGGGAAGAGTCCGTTTGTCGGTGGCCCCGAACACATTTCTCATCGACTTGTGGAACTTGGCCTATCCAAGCGCCGTTCGGTTGCGGTGCTGTGGCTGCTAACGGCAATCACGGGTATCACCGGCATCGGGCTTGGCCGCATGGAGCCTTGGCAGGCCGTGCTTGTCGGGGTGCAGTTGCTCTCGATTTTTCTCGCGATGGTGATTTTGGAAACGAGTGTCGCGCGCGGCACAAATGGCGACGGGAACGGCAGTGGACATGGCAATGGATCGGCGCCGAAGTCAGGGAGTGCCGCGCGGTGACGATGCACGCGAACGCGCTTCGTTGGATTTCGCTTGCCGTGATCCTCGCCATCGCGGTGCTGCGCACCACGGTGATGTTGCTCGTCGTTCCGGTGTTTGATGTGGACCCAGCGCGCGATCCCACGGTAGGGGTTGGCATTGGCCCGGCCATGAGTTTGTTCCTCGACGCGGCGTTGTTCGCGGCGAGCGCCCTTGCACTCGTCGCCGAAGTACGGGCTGGCCGTCGCCTGCAACCCTCGTGCGTCGTCCTCGCAGTGCTGCCTTGCATCAGTATTCTGTGGTGGGCATCAAGCGACGCGATGGACGCCTTTCGCGGTATGACCTGGCTTAGTGGCGCATGCGCGTTTGTGGCGCTCTCGCATCTCGTTCGTGACCGAGGGATGAGGGTGGTGGCGGTCTCGGTACTGATTGCGGTCATGGCGCCGCTCGCCGCGCGTGGGCTTGAGCAGGCATATCTTGAACATCCCGCGACGGTGTCGCAGTTTGAGGCGACCAAGGCGCAATTGTTTGCCGAGCGCGGCTGGGAGGCAGATTCGAGCGCTGCGAGAAGTTACACGCGCCGATTGACGCAGCGAGAAGCGACGGGTTGGTTTGGTTTGTCAAATCCATACTCGAGCGTGATGGCTTGCGCGACGGTGGTGCTTCTGTGCGCCTCGGTGACCGCATGGCGAAGTCGCGGGAAAGCGAGTTGGAGTCACGAGCGAGTGGCGTCAGGAATCTCGCTGACGCTTTTCCTCTGCGCATTGCTCGCGCTGTCGATGCTCCTGCTGAACCTCGGCAAGGGCGCGATTGCCGCGATGCTGCTGGGATCCGTGGCGCTGATCTGGGGCCTGTTTGGAAGGGGAATGGCGCAACCTCGTTGGATACTGTTGGGCGCATGCCTCGCGTTTGCGGCGATGATCGCTCGTTCTTTCTTAGGCGAAAGTTTCGGCGAAACCAGTCTCTATCTGCGCGGCCTCTACCTTGACGGCGCGCTCCGTGCGTTTGAACTGTCGCCACGGGTTGGGGTCGGACCGGACGGATTGCAGAGCGTCTTCATGCAATGCAAGCCCGCCAACTGCCCCGAGGATGTTCAGTCCGCGCACTCCATTTTTGTCGACTGGCTGGTCTTTCTTGGACCGCTCGGTATCGCGTGGGTGGTGATGTTGGGATTGTCCATGCGGAGCGCGTTTGCGCGAGAGCACGCTGCGGAAGAGGACGCGAGCGAGCTTTCGCGCGTGGCGATGCGCATCGGGTTGGGCATCGTGGTCATAGGGCTCGTTTCGCAGGCGCGCGTGGAGGCACCGATTCTCGATGCGTTCTCACTGTGCGTGCGAGCGGCGGGTTGGATGCTCTTCGTCGGTCTCGCTGCGTGCATCGCGTTTGTGCTTGCGAGCGCGTCTTCCCGTGTGCTTGCGGCGGCCGTTGTTGCTGCGGGGGTTGTCGTTCTCGCTCACGCACAGATTGAAATGACTTTCTTTCTTCCCGGAACGGCGGTGTGGATGTGTGCGGTGCTCGCGTGCGCAACGACGCTTGTGGTACCCGCGCCGACACCTGCACTCGCGGAGGCGGCGCTGCACGCGTCCTGCGACAGGCGCTCTCAGTGGTTGGCGTTGGCACCGATCGGTTTGTGCGCGTGCGCGGTCTACTTCGGAGTTCGTGAGTATCAAGTGGAACAGCGACTTGAGCGCGCCGCACAAATCGTGCGGCCGCTTGCGGAGGTCCGCGAGGCGTGGAGCGAACTCTCGAAGTCGGTCGCGCGCGGTACCGCGACCGAGGCCATGGTGGATCGATGTCTCGATGCAGTCGCGCTTGCGAGCGTTCCGGTGGAACTTCAGAGCGATGCGGGCAGCGTGGCGTTTGTCGCCAGAGTTGAGGATGCGCTCTCCACGCGAAACTTGGAGGGCCTCGCCAGCACGCTGGTGCGATTGGATGTCGCGCTCCGCACCCTTGCTGCGCAGGAACTCCTCGCCCACTCACCAGAGGCGGCAGAGAGCGAATGGAATCGGCTCCCACGGGAGGCCGCGGTCAAGCAGCTCGCAGTCGCGGGTCGCCGTGCGCTTGGCGCTGGGGGTGCCGAGTTTGATGCCGCCTCGCTCGATGCAGCGATTGCGTTGACGCGAGAGGCGGGTTCGCCTCGCGCAGGCCTGCGGATGTTGTTCATGCGGTGCGATTTGCTCTGGGAGCGCATGCAGGCACAGCGGCGCAATGGCGCGAGTGACGCGGAGATTCGACTGTCTGCGGAGGCCATGCTTTCGGACTTCACGAGTGCCGCAGTCGCGTCGCCTTACGCGCCGATGCGCTGGGTATTGCTCGGTGATCTCCAGGAAATCGCGGGGCAGTTCGAACTCGCGCGCGGCTCTTGGAAGCGCGCGCAGGTTGTCAATACCGCGCTGCATCTTGACCCACTTGCGCAGTTACCTGCACGAGTGCTCGTTGGACTGGATTCGAAGTGAGGCGGAGCGGTTGAGCGGATTTCTTGCGACGCGACGCATGGCTGATGCGAGGGAGGTGTTGGGCCGAAACCGATTGAGG
>SXUJ01000128.1 GCA_005790565.1 Planctomycetia bacterium | reverse complement strand
TCTAAGAAGGTCTCTTTCACTTTCACAATCACGCGCAGTCCTACGACAAAGATAAGTATGCCGGACCACACCTCGGTGACTTTCAGTTCGCGCTTGCCTCTCGAGCGAACTGCTTGGTGTTTACCTTCCTGACACCGGACGAATTGGGTGTCGATTACTACAGGTATGGCCCGTTGGTCGTGGACCTTGGCGCAATCACGCGCCCGGAGGGGTAACGCATGCAACTGGTCTTGATCATCGCGATCGGACTGGGCGCGCTTGTCGGCGAGCCATCGTTGCGAAGTGAGCTGCAATCGATCCAGTTGATTTCGACGGCGTGGGCTATCGCCGTTGCAGGCGCGATGCCCTTGATCACCACGGTTGTCCTCTGGCTCCTTGTGCGACGCACGCTCTTCGCATTCGATCGTGGTCGATCACAGGGCTATCTCCGAGCCGCGCGTGTGCGAGAACTCTCGCCGTGGCTCGGGCTCCTCGGAATGGGAATTCTCGTGCTTGGGAGTCCCGCCATCGCCTCGCTTCCAGACGGCAGCGTGCGCCGATGGGTGATGCCACTCGTTTGCCTAGGAATACCGATGATTTCCGCCATCGGAGCGCTGGCTGTTTGGTATCCGCTCGAGCAGCGCATGCTCGCCGCGAGCACGATCCGGCGTCTCGATGACGGCTCGTCCGTTCAGCCCATGCTCACCCGAGGTGGATTCGTCGTCGCCCGATTGCGCATGACTGTGCTCCTGACGCTTGCGCCGATTGCTATTCCGGTTTGTGTTGGTGGCGTTGTGGGCGAGATTGCAGAACGCATGCAGCAGGGATCGGGAGAACCATGCATGGAGATGGCGACGCTCGTCAGCGCGCTGCTCCTGTTCATGCTTGCGCCGCTTTTGGTGGGAACGGCGCTTGGCTTACGCGCGCTTGAGTCTGGCGACCTTCGATCGCGATTGCAGGAACTTGCGAAGAGGGCCGGCACGAACATCCGCTCTGTCTACATCTGGCCGACCGGCGGAGTCGTGGCCAACGCGATGGTGCTCGGCGTGATTCCAGGAACGCGTGCAGTCATCCTCACGGATCGCCTGCTTGAGACTCTGCGCGACGATGAACTTGACGCGGTTGTCGCACATGAGATCGGGCACATCAAACGGAATCATCTGTTGTGGTTCATCGTGGTGATTCTCGCGTCATTCACACTCGGTGGGCTCCTCGTCGAACCCCTGTGGTCGCTCTTGCTCGAGTTGCTGCCCCTCGGAACGCTTGCGAGCTCGCAGGAACTGATCAGGTTCGGCATTTCGTTCGCGATCGGCCTGTGGATTTTTGGGTTCGCGAGCCGACGATTTGAGCGACAAGCAGATGCCTTCGCTGTGCAGCTGCTCTCGGCGGGCGAACGCACCGCAACGCCTACGAAAGAGGCGATTTCGGCCGTGTCGGGAGCACTCGCGCGGGTTTGCGATGTCAGTGGTGTGGCGCCGAGTCGGCACAGTTGGAGGCATGGGTCGATTCAATCGCGCATCAACGCAGTCGTGCGGCTTGAAGGCGTGCTCCTCACAGGATTTCGAATCGACCAAGTGGTCGTTGGAGTGAAGGTCGTCGCGCTCATCGTTGCGACGCTCGGCGTCGTGGACGCGCTCGGAGTACGCTGACGGAAGGCCCATGTCGATTCCCGAACCGCAACGCATTCCGTTCGTCAAGATGCATGGCATCGGGAATGACTATGTGTATCTGGATGCGTTCGCGCACACGATCGAGGATCCCGCCGGCCTTGCACGATTGGTCGCTGATCGTCAGTTTGGCATCGGCGGCGATGGCTTGATCCTCGTTGCACCCGCAAGTGCCCCGGCACGCGCGAAGGGGGCCGCCGTTCGCATGCGCATGTTCAACGCCGACGGGAGCGAGGGCGGCATGTGCGGCAACGGTATCCGATGCGTCGCGAAGTTCGCGATTGACCGCGGACTTGCGACGGCGTACCCGTTACTCGTCGAGACAAACCGCGGGGTCTTGTCAGTCGCATGGACTCGCGGAGTTGACGGAATGGTGGCGGAGGCGACGGTGAACATGGGGACGCCGATCTTGGAGTGCAGAGGCATTCCTGCTCAGATTGAGGGCCTTGCACCAACGGCCAGGTGCGTGGAGCACCCTCTCGACCTCGACCGATTCGGCGAGCGTGGTTGGGCAACGGAGGCGGTGGTGCGATCGAGCATGACCTTGGTTTCCATGGGAAATCCGCACGCGGTGTTCGATTGCAACGATCCTTGGAAGATCGATCTTGCGTCAATCGGACCGTCGATCGAACGCTGCGCTTGGTTTCCCGATCGCATCAATGTGCACTTCGTTGCATGGCAGTCGCCAAGGGAGTGCATCGTTCGGACATGGGAGCGCGGAAGCGGCATCACGCTCGCGTGTGGCACCGGTGCGAGTGCCGTGTGTGTCGCAGGAGTCCTCGGTGGTCGCAGTCACGACATTGTGGCGCACCTGCCTGGGGGATCGCTCGCACTCTCTTGGGAGGGTGAAGGTGCGCCGGTTTTCATGTCGGGTGGAGCGACCGAAGTTTTTGCTGGAGAGTTCGATCGCGCTACGCTGGAAAGGAGTCGCCGTGACGGTTGATGCATTGACGGCGCTCGAGCGTCAGATCGTCGAACGGCTTCATGCGCGACAGAGCGCAATGGAATCCGACCTCGATGCGTTCGTCGCAATCCCCACTGGGACTGGGCATGAAATCGGGCTCGCGAAGTTTCGCGCCCTGCTCAGCGAACGGTTCACGCGACTGGGCGCGAACGTGCGATGCCATCCAGGAGACCCAAAGCCGGCGTGGATTACCTTGCCTGGCCAAATCGCCGATGCAGCGCCGCCGCCTTGTTTCCAAGCCGTTTCTGCGACTTCAGGCCCTTCGCGCCACTTGGTCACTGGACATTTAGACACCGTCCACGATCCGTTTGGCTCGTTTCAGTCACTGCGGCGCATCTCCCTGACGCGCGCGGAGGGTCCCGGCGCGATCGACATGAAGGGCGGTCTGGTGACGATGCTTCACGCGCTCGAGGTTCTCCACGAATGCGACGCGCAAGTCGGCTGGACTGTCTTACTCAACAGCGACGAAGAGGCCGGTAGTTTGCACAGCGCGCGCGTCGTGCGCGAAGTGAGCCGTGAACATGCCGCGATGGGCGGACTTGGGTTCGCCATGGAGCCTTCGCTGACGGATGGATCGATTGTCGTCGAACGGCTTGGAAGCGCGACATTCCTCCTCGAATGTGCAGGGCGTGCCGCGCACGCCGGCCGTGATTTCGCGCAAGGCATCAGCGCTGTCAATGCGCTCGCGGGGCGTATTCTCGAAGCGGCGAACCTCGTTGATCTCGCACGAGGAACGGTCGTGAACATCGGGCCACTGGATGGCGCGAGCGCAACCAATATCGTTGCTGAGCGTGCTCGGGCATGGGGCAACGCGCGGTTTCGCGACTCGGTGGAAGAGGAGAAACTTCTCCACGGACTTCGCGCGCTTGAGACCGCACCGGACGCGCCGCTTCCGCACACTCGCCTTCATTACGAATCGAATCGACCAGCGAAGCCCAAGACACCAACGGTGCAAGCGCTCGCCGCGCGGATTCAGTCCATTGGAGCGCTTGTGGGCGAAAAGTTTGGACTTGGAAAATCGGGAGGAGTGAGCGATGGGAACTTGATGCAGGCGGAAGGTCTCACGACAATCGACACGCTCGGTCCCCGCGGCGGCAACCTCCACCGCGTCGATGAGTTCATCGAGCTCGATTCCATGGCGCCCCGCGCGGCGATTCTCGCGCTGACGCTCTTACGCAGCCGGGACGGTGTCGCAGGTCTCGACCGATAATCGGATCTCGCATGATCCTCGTGCCTCCTACAGAGGGGCTGGAGGAACGGACGAAGAATGGTTTCCCCACGAGCCCTACCGTGCTCTGCTCGGAGCCACGCCCTATGTCCACGATTTCGAAGTCCACCGCGCTCAACACCACACAGACCCACGGCTCCGCGCTCCGCGGAAGCCCCACCGTTGAAGCGGCGATTCAATCCATCCTCGCGGATCTGCGTGCGCGGCAAGAAAAACTGACCGGCGCCCAGCCTGCGACAAGCGAGTTGCAAGACACGCTTGACGCTTGGCTCCGGCGAGCGGCCGATGTGCGCGGGCGCGGCGGACTCTATCCGTATGTCGGGTCGGGCTTCGGTCATGGCGCGCTCGTCGAACTCGCGGATGGAAGCGTGAAGTGGGATCTCATCAACGGCATTGGGGTCCATATGTTTGGACACTCCGATCCAATGTTGGTCGAGGCGATGATTCGCGCGTCGCTCACCGATCTGGTGATGCAGGGGAATCTGCAATACAACGAAGAGTCCATCGCGTTCGCCGAGTTCTTGCGCGATGAAGCCGCCGCACACTCTCGTCTTGCCCACTGCTTCGTCACCAATAGCGGTTGCATGGCGAACGAGGCAGCGCTGAAAGTCTGTCAACAGAAAACCAACGGCGCGCCGCGCATCATTGCGTTCGCGGATTGCTTCATGGGTCGGTCGACAACGATGTCGCAGATTGGCGACACCGCCGCCTATCGGCAAGGTGTCGCGTTGAATGTGCAGGTGGATTACCTCCCGTTTTACGACCCAGACCTCGGCGAGCGCTCAGTTGATCTCGCGCTCTGGCAACTTGAGCAGTGCATCCATCGCTATCCCGGTCAACATTGCGCCTTGGTGGCGGAGTTGATCCAGGGTGAGGGTGGATTCAACACCGCCCCGCGTGAGTTTTTCGTGGCGCTGTTTGAGCGTGCGAAGGCAGCTGGCATTCCGATCTGGGATGATGAGATTCAGACCTTTGGTCGCACGCAAAGTATGTTCTGCTTCGAACAACTCGACCTTGGTTCGTACCTCGATGTGGTGACGGTTGGCAAGATTACCCAAGCGTGTGCGTGCCTCTTCACCGCTGACTTCAATCCGAGGGCGGGGCTCCTGTCGGGAACCTTTAGCGCCTCGTCAAGTGCGTTCGCCACCGGGCTTGCCATTCTCCGCAGACTCAAGAGTGGGGGGTTCTACGGCGAGACGGGATTGAACGCGCAACTTTTCGAAGCATTCCGCCAGCATGCGGAGTCGTTCGTTCGCTCGCACCCACAATGGTTTCCGGCGTTGCCGACGGCGGCGGGCGGACAGAGTCGACGATTTGTCGCGGGCACGGGTGGCATGATGCGTCTCTCGCCGTTTGGCGGGAGCAAGGAGAAGATCGGGCGGCTTCTCAACAATCTTTTCGAGGACGGCGTGATCGCCTTCAGTTGCGGGCACGGACCCTACCACCTGCGATTCCTTCCGCCCATCGGTGTGATGCAACCTGCGCAATTCAAGAGTGTCTTTGAGATCATGGAGCGCTCGTTCGCTCGCACGACCTGACAGTTTTCGAGACCGATCATGTTCGTCATTCGCCCCGCCATTCAAGATGATCTCGCGACACTTCTGAAGTTCGCGAAGATGGTGCACTTCATCAACCTGCCCGCGGATCGTGATCTGCTGAGCGCGAAGGTTGCGCGGAGTCGTCGCAGTTTCATGTTGCACGCGGAGGACGCGCGCGAGCGAGAGTTCATGTTCGTGCTTGAAGACCAAGAGACGAATGAGGTGATTGGCACCTGCGGTGTGCTCTCGAGTGTGTCGTGGCCGGGCCATCCGCAAATCACCCTGAAGGTGCGTCGCCGCGAGCATTTCAGCGAAGATCTTCGGGGTGGCCAAGTACACACGACGGTCGAGATGTGCACGGACGAAACCGGACCGAGCGAAGTCGGCGGGCTCATTCTTGCACCGGGGTTCCGCGGTCGCGCAGATCACTTGGGCGCGCTCCTCTCACTGGTCCGATTTCATTTCATCGGCCTGCATCGCGAACTCTTTGCGCCCCGCATTCTTGCGGAGATGATGGGCCCACTCACGCCGGATTCTCTCACGCCCCTGTGGGAGTACTTTGGACGAAGGTTCATCAATCTTAGTTATCGCGAAGCGGATCTCTTCAGCTCGCGTTCCAAAGAGTTCATGCTCTCGCTTTTTCCCAAAGGCGAGATCTATGTATCGATGCTTCCTCCAGAAGCGCGCGCGCTCATCGGTCGCGTCGGCGAGGAGACCGAGCCCGCGCGGAGATTGCTCGAAAAGCAGGGATTTCGCTTCGATGGCCAAGTCGATCCGTTTGATGGGGGTCCGTGCCTCGAGGCTGAACGGGATGCGATCCCGCTGGTGAGAGCGACAGAGCGCGTGGTACTGCTCGGAACGAAGGAGTTGGGGACCGCGAGTCCGGAAGCGTTTGTTTCGAATCCCGGACCCACGGGGTTTCGAGCGATGCGAAGTGCGTTCGACGCGAGCGCCGAGGGCATTTGGCTTCCGGATGCAGTGGTTGCCGCATTGCATCTCAAGCAGGGCGCGATGGTCGGCGTGACGCCGCTTCCGACCTCCCGCGAAGCATCGCGGAGGAAGCCGCGGAAGGGAACTCCGTGACTGAGGCTCGCGTTGGACGGGACTTCATCGCGGGAGCGTTTCGCGCCTTGCATGGAGACGCGCTCGCGGTGCGAGATCCGTCGGATGGAGCGACCATCGTTTGGCGAGCAACGCCAGTTGTGGCGCATGTCCACGATGCGGTTGCGGCTGCTCGCGAGGCGCAGCGTGATTGGTCCCAACAAGGATTTGACGCGCGCGCGGCGATGCTGCGTCGCTATGCAGAGCTTGCGGCTTCGCGAGTGGAGGAAATCGCGGAGTGCGTCGCTCGCGAGATGGGGAAACTTCGCAGCGAGGCTGTGCTGGAAGCGAAACTCATTGCGGAGAAAGTCGCAATCACGCTCGAAGAGCATTCGCTTGCGCGTACTCGTGGGTACGAGATCGCGATCAATGCAACCCGTGTGGGTGCATGCGCGTTTCGGCCGCACGGCGTGATGGTCGTGCTCGGTCCATTCAATTTTCCCGCGCACTTACCGAACGGACAGTTCGTTCCTGCGCTGCTTGCCGGTAACACCGTCGTCTTCAAACCGAGCGAAAAGGCACCCGGGGTGGCGGAGATTCTTGCGGAGTGCATGGCGCAGGCGGGCTTGCCAAAGGGCGCATTCAATGTCGTGCACGGGGGTGCGGAGATTGCGCGCGCACTCACACGCCACGACGGGATCGATGGAATTCTCTTTACGGGCTCCTTTCAGGTTGGTCGCGCGATTTTGGAATCGAATCTGGATCGACCGGGCCGTATCGTCGCGCTCGAGATGGGCGGTTCCAACGCGAGCATCGTCTGGGGCGATTGTGATTTGCGGCAAGCGGTCGTTGAATGTGCGCGCGCGGCGTTTGCGACGACCGGTCAGCGTTGCACTTGCACGCGACGCATACTCGTTGACCAACGCGTCGCGGCGCGATTCATCAAGGCGTTCTGTGAGGTTGCATCCAACCTCGCCATCGGCCCCGCGTGCACAACGGACCCAGTGTTCATGGGGCCGCTCGTGAGTGAGGATGCGGTGACGGCATTTCTGCTCGAGCAAGAGCGACTCGCGCAGAGCGGTGCGCGCATTCTCGTGAAGGGTCGGCGACTCGAACGAGCGGGGGCCTTCGTCACCGCGAGTGTGTGTGCAGTCGACCGATTCATCTGTGCCGAGGATCGCGAGACATTCGCGCCGCTTGTGCGGATCGCAACGGTCGCGACGCTCGAGGATGCGATCACGCAAGCGAATGCGAGCGACTATGGCCTCGCGGCGAGCGTATTCACCGCCGATGACGCTGTTTGGCAGGAGTGCTTTTCGCGCCTCCGCGTAGGATGCATCAATCGCAACACCGGGACCGCCGGCGCGTCGAGTCGGCTCCCCTTTGGTGGAGTTGGCAAGAGCGGAAATCATCGGCCTGCCGCCGCGTTTGCGATGGATTTCTGTGCGTTTCCTATCTCGAGCCTCATCGAACAGTCGCACGCGGCACCCGTACCTGTGGGCATGCGCGCGGACGAAGGGTGGTTTTCATGAAGGAACACAAGTCGACGCCTCTTCCGAACGGACGCCTGCACCCGCGCTTCGCTGGACTACTCTCCTTCTTGCGCGTTCCACGCCTGCAAGACTTGCTCGCAGAAAACTCGCCCGCAGACTGGGCGATTTACGGTGCACCGTTTGATGGCGGGACGACCTATCGCCCCGGTGCTCGATTCGGTCCGCGCGCGATTCGCGACGCAAGCCAGTATGTCAAGGCGTATCACCTTGAACTCGCTGTCGATTGGGCGAAGTCGATGAGCGTTGTCGACGCGGGCGACGCGCCGACCGCGCCCTTTTCGTGCGAAGCCAACGCGCAGATGCTCACCGAGTACGCGCGAACGATCGGCGGCGTGAGCACGAAGTTGCTCGCGGTTGGTGGTGATCATTCGATCGCGCTCGCGAACATGCGAGTGGCATTTGAGAGAGCAGGTCGGCCGCAGGGTGGGCTTGCGGTGCTGCACTTTGACGCGCACCTCGACACGGTCGATCGCGTTTGGGGTGAAGCGTATAGCCACGCTTCACCGTTTCGTCGTGCGATCGAGGAAGGGATCATCGCTCCATCCAAGATGCTCTCGATTGGCACGCGCGGTCCATTGACCATGGCGGAAGATCTCGCGTGGTGCAAGGCGCAGGGGATTGAGGTGGTCTCGTCGCAGGACGCGATCAATTCGATCGTTGGACTCGAGGCGGTTGCACGCTTCGTCACTCGCGAGGCACAACGGCCCGTTTACCTTTCGATTGACATCGATGTACTTGACCCTGCATTCGCGCCGGGAACGGGCACACCCGTGCCGGGCGGACTTACGACCGCGAGGCTGTTCGAGCATCTTCGCGCAGCCAAGGGCATGCACTGCGTTGGGGCGGATGTGGTCGAAGTCCTTCCGGATCGCGACACGGCGGGCATCACCGCGCTCGCTGCCGCACATTGCCTTGCGGAGATTCTTGCGCTCGATGCGTGTGTGCGGAATGCTTGAACAAAAAAACCACAGGCGGTCTCGCGACCGCCTGTGGCTCGTCCCTAGACCGGACCCATTCGTTGGACACAATGTGAGGAGGCAGTGTGTCCTGGACCCAAGTCGAAAGTCGTCTCCTGCAGTGGGATCCCGGAAAGGTCCCACGCGGCGGCTGACTTCCTCACGCGGTTGCGTGACGAAGAGATGATCGGCGTGAAGTTCGGAGATCGCTATACGGCGGATTCCCCAGTTCTCAAATGCGTACGCGGTGCAGGCGTTGCAGGTTCTGCCGGAGGCCTCAACCAGCTAGGCGTTGCTGTTTCCGATGAGCGTGAAGAGTTCCATGCGGGAGGCCGGGTTCGTGAGGAAGGAACCATGCAACTTCGAAGTGGTCGTTGTGGCTCCGGACTGCCGAACCCCTCGGTAGCACATGCAGAAATGACGCGCGTGAATAATGACGGCAACGCCGTGGGGGCGGAGCGTCTCATTGATCGCGTTGGCGATTTGAGCCGTCAGCTTTTCTTGGACTTGAAGTCGTTTGGAAAAGATGTCCACGACTCGGACCAGTTTCGATAGTCCAACGACGCGTCCATTGGGGATGTACGCGACATGTGCTTTCCCCACGAACGGCACCATGTGATGTTCGCAGTGGCTGTGGATTTCGATGTCCTTCAAGAGGACGAGTTCGTCATAACCTTCGATCTCTGTGAAAGTCCGTTGCAGTGGTTCAAAAGGGTCGGCGCTGTAGCCCCAGAAGTGCTCATGCATCGCCCGGACAACCCGAGAAGGTGTGTCGAGCAGTCCCTCGCGATTGGGATCCTCGCCGATGAAGCCGAGCAGGGAACGAACATGCGCCATCGCCTGTTTCGCTTCGGGTGTCGTGAGATCAGGTTCCTTCATGGGGGGGAGATCGTAGCAAGGCGCGGGAGCGCACGCGGTTCGCTCTCTCGCTGGAAAAGCCCGTATGGTGCGCGTATGGAACGCACTTCGAGTAGCCCACCCCGAGCGTATCACCGCGCGAATGTGATCGACGGACCGCGTTGGATAGGGCGGGATGACGGTGGCGCACCCGAGGTTGCCCGTTGGCACCAGCGCGTGTGTTTCGCCGATCTCGCCGACGCAGTGCCACCATGCACACAATCGACTGCGTGTTTCATCGGTTACGCGAGCGACCTTGGCGTGCGCATGAATCAAGGCCGCGCGGGAGCGGCGGATGGACCGCATGCCCTACGCGAACGCATGTCGAATCTTCCCTCGATCACGGGGTTACGCTTGGTCGACTGTGGCGACATCGTGGCCTCGGACTCTGTTCTCGCAACCCAAGAAGCGCTCGCGTGGGCGGTCGAGCGAATCGCGAAGTCGGGTGCGCTGCCAATCATTCTCGGCGGAGGGCATGATCAAGCATTTGGACACTTTCTGGGGCTCGCGCGTGCGCTGGGTCACGCGCCTGCGTGTCTCAATTTCGACGCGCATGCGGACCTTCGTCCGATTCCCGCGAGTGGCCCGAACTCAGGCACGCCATTCACCCAAGCGTCTGAGTGGTGCTCGGCGAATGGCGAGCAATTCCGGTACGCCATCGTCGGTTGGCAGGATTGCGCCAACACCCAACTGCTCACAACTCGCGCGAAGGAACGGGGCGTCTTGAGCGTTGCAGCGTCCGAGGTGGATCGTGAGCGCGTCAAACAAGTGACGGATTCGTTTTCTGGCTTGCCTATCGCGCTCTCCATCGATCTCGATGTCTTCGCGGCAGCCTACGCGCCTGGGGTGAGTGCGCCTACGGCACTCGGCATCGTGCCGGATGCAGCCTTCACCGTAATGCTTCGTGAATTGTTCGCCCCGCACGGAGCGGACATTCGCGGAATCGAGATTGCGGAACTTTGCCCCGCGCTCGATGTCGACGGACACACGGCGCGCCTTGGCGCTGCTCTCCTCTTCACCTTACTGTCCGCCTACGCGCAGTCGAGGTCCCCCGCGTGAGTTCGTCGCATTGCATCGGTGTGGACATCGGTGGGACAAAAATCGAGGCGGCGTTGATTGCGCGCGCAGCGATCGAGGGCCGCGAACCAGTTTCATTCCTTTGGCGCGAGCGCGTGGCAACGCCAAAGGGGGATTACGACGCAACCGTGCGAGCGGTCGGCGACATTGTGCGAAGGCTTGAACGGGAGACCGGCATCATTGGTTCGGTCGGCATTGGCGCACCAGGAAGTGTCTCGCCTTCCACCGGTTTGCACCGCAACTCGAATTCCACCTGCATCAATGGGCGGAGTTTTCGTGAGGATCTCGCACGCGAATTGGGCCGCTCGATCCGCATCACGAACGACGCGAATTGTCTCGCGCTCTCCGAAGCAACCTTCGGTGCCGCGCGCGGTGCGCGCGTAGTCTTCGGCGTCATTCTTGGAACCGGCGTGGGCGGCGGCATCGTGCTCCATGGCAAGGCGTGGGATGGCGCGAATGGAATTGGCGGCGAGTGGGGGCATTCGATCATGCCGACGATCGATCAAGCGACACTGCGCGAAACCCTGTGCTATTGCGGTCAGCGTGGTTGCCGAGAGCAGTTCCTTTCTGGCCCATCGCTCGAGGCGCGCTATGCCAAGCAGAGCGGCCAGTCGCTCCCGCTCAGTCTCATCGAGTCCTCCGCTGCGCAAGGGGATGTCGAGGCGAAGGCGACGCTCGATTTTTTCGCAACGGGGCTCGCGCAGAGCCTCGCGAGTGTCTGCAATCTGCTTGATCCTGACACGATTGTCCTTGGTGGTGGGGTCTCAAACCTGCGCGCCGCCATCGACGAAGTTCCCGAGCGTGTCGCGCGGTTGGTGTTTAGCGATGCATTCGCCACGCGCATCGTGCGCGCAGAACTCGGCGACAGTAGCGGCGTGCTTGGCGCAGCCTGCTTGTATGCGCATGGCTGAAGTCGCCTCACGCGAAGCGATCAGGATTGAGCATGCTGCAATCAATGCACGGTTTTTCGCCGTCGATGATCTCCGCGAGGGCGCGACCGGTCACCGGACCAAGGGTCATTCCCATCATGGCGTGACCCGTTGCCACAAAGAGGCCGTCTCTGCCTGACACGCCGCCGACGGCGGGGAGTCCATCGCTCGTACAGGGCCGGTAGCCCGCCCACTCGCTGATTGGTTTGAGCGTGTCGAGGTTCTTGAGATACGCATTGCCGCCCTTGAGCAGCATCGCGACGCGCTCGCGCATCCACGCTGCGCCGAGAGGGCCGATCTCGAGCGTTCCTGCGAGTCGCAACTGTGGTCCGGTTGCCGTTTGCATAGGAGTGACCGCAACGAAGGACTCATGGAGGACCATGCCGGTGGAGGGCATGGCACACTCGGCGTTGGCTGGATACGCAAACTGCAGGTGATACCCGCGCGCGGGCTGCATCGGAATGCGAACACCGGCGAGTCTCGCGAGTGGGTCGCTCCAAATGCCCGCTGTCAGAACCACGGCGTCGGCGTGCAACTCTTCCCCATTGGTGAGATGCACGCCAGTGACGCGGCCGCCGCGACCAACTTTCAAAGCGCGCACCTCGGCGCGATCTCGAACGACTGCGCCGAGATTCGTCAGTGCGGCGACAAGGCCCGCGATCAGAAGGTGCGGTGCGCAATGCGCGCTGTCCTTGAGGTGAATCGCGCCGGCGACTTCCGGTCGAAAGCAGGGGTCCTGCCGAAGAAGTTGCTCCTTTTCAACGCGCTCCCACTTGTAACCATAGCGTTCGATGCTTCTTGCTTCGCGTTCAGCATCAGCGAGTTTTTCCGCGCTGAGTACGACATCGAGCCAGCCATCACGCTGATAATCGCATTCGATGCGGGCCTCTTCCATCATCGATTCGAGGCTCGCGAGCGACTTGAAACCCATGTCGCCCAGCACCGCCATCGATCGATCAAGGTGTCGCTGCGTGCAATGGAGATGAAAGTTCCAGAGCCAAGCAATGAGTTCACCATCGAATCTCGGGCGAATGTAAAGCGGCGCGGTCTGCGAGAACATCCATCGCAAACCACGCCACGACGCGCCGGGACGCGTCAGCGGAAAGTGGCCGATCGAGAGCAGGCCCGCATTTCCGCCGCTTGCGCTCGCGCCGATTGCGCCGACCGCATCGCGCTCAACAACCGTCACTTGATACCCGCGCTTTGCGAGGTACCAAGCGGTCGATGCACCAACGATGCCTGCGCCTACAACGATCGCCGTTCGTGTCATGCCGAGCGAAACCTGCGTCAGGGAATGAACTCTGGTTGCGGGTCCTCGTCGGCTTCATAGGCGGCGAGGGTCTCTGCGATCGATTCGCCCATCGGCGTTCCTTCCGCGAGTTTCGCAGCCGTCGCCTGCATCGCGATCGCGGCGTCCTTCTTCCCACTCATCCACAAGCAGCGGGCGCAGGTGTCGAGGAAGGCCGGATTTGGATTGTCCTTTGAAGCCGCGACCATCAGCTCCGCGGCGGCGAGCGCGAGTGGCATGTCGCGAGTCTCAAACGCGTTGCTCGCGCAAATCGCCCACGCGAGTTCGTTGAGAAGCGCGGGTTGATCCTTCGCAAGGACGAGCGCTTCGCGACCGAGTTTCCAGGCGCGTTCGGGATTGTTGCCTGGGCCCGCGAGAATCTTCATCGCCTGAATCCGCGCAGACGCCGAGGAGGGATCCACCGCCATCGCCTGATCGAGCAGCGTGAGCACTGGTGCCCAATCACCATTCCTCTGCGCCGCTCGCTTTGCCGCATTCAGCTTTCGAAAGAGAGTTTCAGCGGCTTGCGATGCATCGAACGCTTTCGCGGCAGCCGCGAGATCCCAATCACCGGCGATGATCTTGGCGAGGGGTTCGTCCATCGACGATGGGTGACCGATCCACGCGACTCGCTTCTTCTGATCGACGATGAAGGTGCAGGGAATACCGCTTTGTCCCGCCGCCTTCATGTAAGGCGTGTTCATCTTCGCCTGATCGCTCGCAAAGACGACTCGATAGCCAATGCCATCGCCCTTTTTCTCGACGAACGCAGCGACCTTCGCGAGATCCGCCGCCGCATCCTCGCCATGTTCGCTTGCCGCAACGCCGACAAATCGGACATCCGGGTACTTCGCTTGAAGCGCGGTGAGGTGGGGCATCGCAGCAATGCACGGCCCACACCAGGTCGCCCAGAATTCGAGGACATACACATGACCCTCCTCAAGTGCGCTGAAGGAGTCGCCCTTGACCCATGCGTCTACCGCGAAGGCCGGTGCGAGATCGCCAAGGTGCAGTGTCGTTGCAACCTCCGCCGCCGGAGCGGATGGAGGTGCGGGGACAAGTTTGACTGCGGGAATCGCCTTGGGCGCTTCCTTCGCAGCGTCTTGCGCGAACAACGCGGTCGAGGTGAGCGCCAGTGATGACAGCGTGAGGAGGAGCGCTTGACGAATCATGGGGAATTCCTTCTGAAGATGAATGGTGGCTACAGGGCCTGACCGGAGACTTTATCGCAGCGTGGCGTCGACGACATTGCGGAGCAGCATCGCGACTGTCATTGGCCCAACGCCGCCCGGAACGGGTGAAAGAAATCCGGCAACTTCGCGGACTCCACTGAAATCGACATCGCCGACCGTCGTGAGCTTTCCGCCCGCATCGCGGACTCGATTGATGCCAACATCGATCACGACCGCGCCTGGCTTCACCATGTCCTTGGTGATGAGGCTTGGCACACCGGCGGCAGCCACGATCACATCCGCCCCCCGCGTGAGTTCGGCGAGATTTGTTGTGTACTTGTTCGTGGAGAGAACAGTTGCTTCCGCTCGCATCAGAAGGACGGCGATGGGCTTGCCCACGATGTTGCTCGCACCAACGATGACGCAGCGCGCGCCGCGCAGCACGATGCCGGTCGATTCGATCATCTCGAGAGCCGCGAGCGCGGTGCAAGGCACGAGACTGCGGCGACCGTACACCACATTGCCAATGTTTGCAGGGTTGACGCCTTCGACATCCTTTTCTGGCGCGATCAGCGATTGCATGCGTTCCGTTTCGATCCCCTCCGGAAGTGGGAGGTGGAGCATGATCGCGCGCACGGCGTCGTCTCGGTTGAGGAGGAGGATACGACCCGCGATCTCCTCGAATCCCGCGCCCTTCGCGATGCGATGGAGGCGATAGTCAATTCCCACTTCGCGACAGGTCTTGGCTTGATTCTCCGCGTACACGGCGCTCGCGGGGTCTTCGCCAACCATGATCGCGTCGAGTCGAACACCACAGGTACTCGCGAGAATTCGTGCCTTTGTCGATGCGCGGAGTGCGTTGGAGAGAAGGCGGCCATCGATGATCGTCGCGCCGGTTGACGGAAGGGAGGGCGCAGCGGGTCGACCCGCAACCTGCGCTCGCGTCACGCGCTCGCGAAAGGTGTCGCGTCGCACTTGTTCGAGCCCCAATCGATCGAGCGCTTCGAGGTACCGTCCGAGCGTCTGTTGGACGAGTTCGGACGGCAGTTGAGGCCCTGGCGCCTCCTTGTTCCACTTTCTCGCCGCGACGAGTTCGAGCAACCAATTGCGAAGAAACTGCTTGTCAAAACTCGGTTGATCGCGGCCTGCAGCGTAGAGATCCGCGGGCCAGTACCGGCTCGAATCGGGGGTGAGCACTTCGTCGACGAGCAGCAACTCGGCGCTCGTTCGTCCATCGGGGTCGAGCGCAAATCCAAACTCAAACTTGGTGTCCGCGAGAAGCACACCACGGTCGCGTGCATGCTGGGCCGCTTGACCGTAGATCGCGAGTGTCAGCGCGCGGAGTCGCTCCATTGTTTCGCCACCCACGAGTGCCGCAGCGCCGTCAAAGGTGACGTTCTCATCGTGCCCCGTTTCTGCCTTGATTGCGGGGGTAAAAATGGGTTCAGGCAATTGCTCGCACTGTCGCAGGCCTGAGGGGAGCCGAATTCCGCAGACCGTCCCCGACGCTTGGTATTCATTCCAGCCGCTTCCCGCGAGATAGCCGCGCGCGACACACTCAATTGGAATGACTTTCGCCGCTCGGCACACCATCGTTCGTCCGGTGAGCGAGGCGCGCATGTCAGGAGGGAGCGCGTCGAGTTCAGGAACGCCGCCAATTCCAGCTTGCAGCACATGATCCTGCACAATGCCGCGAGCGCGAAGGAACGCGAACCAACCAAGGCTCAGCGCGGTCAGGAGCGCTCCCTTTCCGCCAACGGGCGTCGGCATGACCACATCGAACGCGCTGATGCGATCCGTGGCGACGACGAGCAATCGCGCACGACCATCCGAGTCAGGGGCAAGCTGATAGAGGTCGCGAACTTTGCCTTGCCGACGACCCGCAAGCGGCAGGTTCGTTTGAAAGACCGGAGGAATGGCGGCAAATCCGGAGATCATGGGGAGTGGAGGGTACACTCGCACGCCCCACGCATGGGACGCGAGAATTGCGCATGCTTCGATTCAGAGTCCATGATAAAAACTTGTGCCACGACGAGGCGCTTGGAGCGCTCGGGCACGGACTTGCGGGCGAAGATCGCGCAGTGCGAGGGGCCTCCGTCCGTGACGGATTGAACCTGCAGTTTCAGCCTGAACGAGCACAAGAGGCGGCGTATGCGTGTCTCGCGCCAGTTGGCGAAATGGGAAGGATGCTTGTCCAAACCTGCGTCCTTCCGGCGCGTGCGGAGGCATATGATTTCTTCCTCGAAGTCGCTCGGCATCGGATCAAGCAGTACATCGAAAAGACAGAAGATTGGCAGATGTGGGATCCGTCGCGCGCGGGAGATGCACTTGATCGGTGGGAGCGAGCGCGCAGTTTTTTTCGTAGCGCGATCGTGGCGTCTCGTTCGCTCGACGCAGAGCGCGCGGCGAGGGATGCCGTGGCGCACGGGATGGATGCTGGTGAGGCCCTCGCGCTCAAGCATGCGGAGATCTTTTTACGGCGGCGCTACCGATCGCATGCAGCGAGCAGCGCGCTGTTAGGCATCGTCGTTGACCCAACCACTGCGCCGCCCGTGGGGCTCGTCGCGGCGGCCGCGCGGACCTTTGATGTGCTCGCTATTCGGGTTCCTTGGCGCGCGATGGCGCGCGGCAAGGGGCGTAAGGGTGAAGTGGTTTACGACTTCGCCGCGCTTGATCGTTGGGTTGCCTTCGCGTCGAAGGAGCAGAAGCAGGTCGTGCTCGGGCCGATCGTGGACCTTCGCGCCGACGCGCTTCCCGATGAGGTCCTCGGGCTCACGAAGGACTTGGAACGGTTTCGCGAGGCGTGCTGGGATCACGCGTGCGTGCTCGCGGAGCGCTATCAGAAGGTCAACATATTCTGGAATGCCGTGTGCGGCGTGGGTTCCAATGTGGTGTGCGAAATGAGCGCCTCGCACATGAGCGAGTTTGTTCGCAAGATCGCCTTCGCGCTTCGGACACATCAACGCAACGCGCGCACGATGGTGGAGATCGATCACCCGTTTCACGAACGAACCTCGAACCGACTCGGTGCCGTTGCGCCGACGGGGCTGCTTGAACGACTCGCGTCGGATGGCGTGGGAGTCAATGCGGTGGGACTCCGATTGGATTTTGTTCCCGATCGTCTCGCACTGCGAGACCTCCTGATGATCTCAAGCGACCTCGATCGCTACATCGGACGGCAACTTCCAGTTTTCATCTCGGGATTTGGAACACCGTCGGGCGGCGATGTCTCACAGTGTGGTTCATGGCGCGGTGCCGCAAGCGAAGCAACACAGGGAAGTTGGGCGACTCGCGTGGCGCGCATTGCGATGTCGAAGCCATTCGTCGAAGGACTGTGGTGGTCACGATTGATGGACACTTCAATCGCGACTGATGGCGTCCTGGATGTGCAGGGCAAGCCGAAACCGGTGTTGGGAAAACTACTCGCGTGGCGAAACTCGATGCGCGCGCCTTTGGGAACGAGGGGGCAGGCGGCAGAGGTTGCCGAGGATGATTCGGAGGAATTGCCAACGTGACTCCAACGGCCACCAGCGATCCAACGATTGCGCGAAACAGGCAGCAGCGGGCGGGGATTCTCGTTGCCGCAAGTCTGCTCGCTTCTTTCGCGACCTTACTTTCGTGGATGGAGCCAGGCGCGCCTGTCGTGCGCGAACCCCTTCTGATTCCGCAGCACCGCATCGACCTCGCAACCGCGAGTGTGCAAGAACTCGCGTTGCTCTCGGGAATCGGTCCGGCGCTTGCTGCTCGCATCGCGGCGTTCCGAGAGTCGCGTGGAGGCCTCCTATCGCTTGAGCAACTGCAGGAAGTCGAAGGCATTGGCCCCAAGACTGCTGCAGCGCTCGAGGAAGAAGTACGCACCCGTGTACGGGAGCGATCGGCGGGCGAACCCGCGCGTGCATTCCTGGGGGTCGATGCACCGGTGGCCCCACTTCGATGAACGCTGGTGAAGCCGCGAAGCAGGCTCCGTCGCTCGCCGCGTTTTTCAACGCGCCGGACGTCGTGAGCCTGCGCAAGTCGCTCGTCGAACGCGCGCATGTTGCCGCGAGCGGACTGACTGGGAGCCTCGCGAGTTTTGTACTCGGGGCGATCGCGATGGATGCCCGTCCGGTTCTCGCAATCGTCGCGCACCTTGATGAGGCGGACGAGTGCATCGAAGAACTTCGAGGGCTCGGCATCGATGCCATCGGATTCCCAGCCGTCGAGGTGCTTCCGGGAGAGTCGAATCCGAGCGCAGAACTGATCGCGTCCCGATTGGGCATCCTTCGCGCGATCGCTGTGGGGGAAACTGCGCAGGTCATCGTGGCGCCGATCGCGGCCCTGATGCAAGCGGTGCCCACGGAGGAGCGACTTGCGTCGATGGTTCGCGACCTTCGCGTCGGCGAACGCACTTCGCAGGCTCACCTCATCGCGTGGCTTGTCGCAGGCGCGTATGAGCGAGTTGAGAGCGTCGAGAAACCCGGCGACTTCGCGGTGCGGGGGGGATTGATTGACCTCTTCCCGACCTCCGGAGGCGCGCCGGTGCGCATCGATTTCTTTGGTGACGAAGTCGAGAGGATGTTTGAGATTGATCTCGCCACGCAAGCGAGCGATCGAAAGATCGAGCGCGTTCTGCTGCTGAGCGCGTCGATGACTTCTGTCCTTGGTGAGCAGACGAAAGACCGCGCAGTTGAGGTGGGGACACGGCCGTTCCATGAGTGGATACCGGCAAGTACGCTCGCGGTCTTCGTCGATCTTGCGGAAATCGTAGAGCAGGCGCGCGCGTACTGGGATCGAGTGCGTGATGGTCGCGGCGTCTACGGACCGCCGGCGACGATTGCAGGCGTGACGAAGCGCGCGTTCGCGACACTCGAGTTGCATGGCGCCATGCAAAGCTCGACGAGCAACGTACTGTTGCCCGCACAGTCGCTTGCTCCGTTTTGCGAGGAGATCGAGAGCGCGTGTCGAGAACTGCTCGAACTTGCTTCGACGCACGCGCTCGTCCTTTGCTGTGAGAACGAGGGCGAGCTCGCTCGGACGCGCGATTTGCTTCGTCGTCATGCGCCAACGGCAGGCGCGGATGTTCGGCTTCTCCACCTTCAGCGTGGATTCCTCTGGGAACCCGCGCACGGGGCGCACCTCGCCTTCGTACCGATGCACGAAGTCCTGCACCGCGCCGTCATGCGTCGACGAGGGAGGGGACTCGGTGCGGCGCGCGCGAAGGATGTGTTTCTTTCGTTTGAGCCAGGGGACTTCGTGGTGCACCGCGATCACGGCATCGCGCGATTTCTCGGATTGACGCTGTCGATGCAGGAGCCGACCGAGGCAGGAGGCAAGGCCATCGAGGTCGAGTTTCTCAAACTTGAGTTTGACGCTGGCGCAAACATCTTTGTTCCGGCGGCGCGCATCGAGCTTGTGCAGCGTTACATCGGAGCGGGTGCCGCAAAGCCGAAGTTGTCGACGCTTGGCGGGAAACGCTGGAAGCGGTCGAAGGAGGAGGCGGAAGATTCCGTGCGAGATCTGGCGGGGGAAATGCTTCGCGTCCAAGCGGCGCGCGGCGCGATGCCGGGTATCGCATTTCCTGCAGACACCGAGTGGCAGAAGCACTTTGAGGCAGAGTTTCCCTACGACGAAACCGAGGATCAACTCACGGCGATCACTTCCACCAAGCGCGACATGGAACGACCGCGCCCCATGGACCGGCTGATTTGTGGAGATGTTGGATTTGGGAAAACCGAAATCGCGATTCGTGCGGCATTCAAGGTGGCCGAGAGCGGTCGTCAGACTGCAGTCTTGGTGCCGACCACGGTGCTTGCGGAGCAGCACGAGCAGAGTTTTCACGATCGATTCCGCGCATACCCGTTTCGCATTGCGTCGCTGAGTCGATTCAAGACCGACGCCGAGCAGCGAGCGATTCTCGAGGCGGTGGCTGTCGGGAGTGTGGACATACTCATCGGCACGCACCGCATTCTTTCGAAGGATGTTCGTTTCAAAAACCTCGGACTGATTGTGGTCGACGAAGAGCAGCGCTTTGGTGTCGAGCACAAGCAGCGTTTGCTGGAGTTTCGCGTCACCGCCGATGTGCTCACACTGAGCGCGACCCCGATTCCGCGCACATTGCACATGGCGATGCTCGGACTGCGAGATATCTCGTCCTTGACGACCCCGCCCGCGGATCGCCGAGCGATCGTGACGGAAGTTATTCCGTGGAACGAGCGGCGCATTCAGCAGGCGCTCCGGCGAGAACTCGCGCGCGAAGGGCAGGCGTTCATCGTGCACAATCGCATCACCGATCTGCAGCGCAAGGCCGATGAGGTGCAAGCGCTCGTTCCCGATGCCCGCATTGCCGTGGGGCATGGGCAGATGGAACCGAAGGAACTTGAGGCGGTCATGCTCAGGTTCATGCGGCGCGAGGCGGACATCTTGGTTTCGACCACGATCATCGAAAGTGGATTGGACATTCCGACCGCGAACACAATCGTCATTTCCAATGCGCACATGTTCGGCCTTGCGGAATTGCATCAACTTCGCGGGCGGGTTGGGCGTTGGAAGCATCGTGCGTACTGCTATCTCTGCCTGCCGGAGGCCAAGCCTCCGACGCAAGACGCCCTCAAGCGGCTTCGCGCCGTGGAAGATTTTTCAATGCTCGGCGCTGGATTCAAGATCGCCATGCGTGATCTTGAACTGCGGGGTGCAGGGAATCTGCTTGGCGCCGAGCAGTCGGGACACATCGCTGCGGTGGGGTACGAGATGTACTGTCAGTTGCTCGAGGATGCAGTTGGGGCGTTGCGCAATGAAGAACGGGTGGTTCCAATCGATACGGTGCTTGACATAGGGCTTGCAGGGAGCGTGCCGCGCGCGTACATCCCATCCGACGCTCGCCGGCTTGATGCGTACCGCCGGATCGGCGGTGCGACCACGCTCGAGGCGCTCCGCAAGACCGCCGACGATCTCACCAGTGCCTATGGGCAGGCGCCGCCGCAGGTTGCCGCGCTCCTTGACTTCGCAGAGATTCGTCTGCGCGCGACGCTCCTAGGCGTGAGAGTCATCCTCCGGCGCGGAACGGATGTGATTTTTCGCACGAGTCGACCACACGAACTCGAAACTCGGCTCGCGGGCATCCAAGGGACGGTCCGCGTTCCGACCGGCAAGTCTGCCGACGGTCTCGCAGAGGTCTGGCTCCGGCCGCCGAAGGGATTTCTTGAGGTCGCCACGCTCGTGACGGTGCTGCGAAAACGACTGACGGTCTGAGTCATACCGACTTCGTGCCAATCCCAATCCGCCGAAGATCCTTTTTGGCCACTCCGGATTCAGAGGAAGTCATTCGCGAGGCGCGACATATCCGATACATTCGAAGTCTTCCGCGCGGTGCAGGAGTCGAAGACTTTTCCGCCGCGCAGCATTGTGGTTTCAAGATCGATGTGCAGGTGTCGAAGTGTAAGAATCGAAGTGCAAGGATGGACGACATGAACGCTACGACTTTCCCACGACGCGAAGTTCTCCCGGAAACTCGCAGTTCAGTCACGCACAAGTTTGCGATTGGCGGTCATGAGGGATACCTCACGATTGGACTGTTTCCTGACGGAAGGCCGGGCGAGATCTTCATCAAGATGTCGAAGGAAGGCTCGACGCTTTCGGGCTTGATTCAAGGGTTTTGCCGAGCGTTTAGCCTGTGTCTGCAGCATGGACTTGGGTTAGGGGATGCGATTGCGCGATTCAAGGGCATGCGATTCGAACCGCTTGGTCCGACAAGCAACCCAGATGTTCCCGAGTGCTCGAGCATTCTCGACTATGTCGCGCGATATCTCGAAGTGGAATTCATCGAGCGTCCGTCGCGCGCGTGATGCATGAGCGCCTCGGCGGCTAAACCCAATGTGTAGAACGAAACAGCGGCAGTCTTGCGACTGCCGCTGCTTGTGTTGAACACGGTGGCTTTCGAGAGGCGCGCTGCGAGCACCGCGAGGGGACGCGTGAGATCACGCGGTCGCCGCGGCCTTCTTTCCCTTCTTGGGCTTGCCGGCCTTCTTGCTGGCATCGCCGTCTGCGGCATCCTCGGACTTCGCGGCCTTGGCTTCTTCTTCCGCGGCGGCGATCGCTGCGGCGTCGGCATCCTGAGCGCGCATGAGCGACTCGAGTTGGCGATCGGGAACGACCTCGATGTTGATGTCGGCCTTTAGATCGCGATCGAACTGAATGGTGCAGTGGTAGCCACCGATGCGGCGGAAGGGTGCCGCGAGGCGAACCGCGCGCATATCCACTGGAAATCCGACGGCAACGAGCGCATCTGAAATGTCGCGCTGCGTCGTGGATCCATAGAGGAGCCCTTGATCATTGCAACTTCGGATGAGCTTGAGTGTGTAGCCTTCGAGCTTTGCGATGGTTGCTTCGCGAGTTGCGCGTTGCGCGGCGAGCCCTGCCTGCGCCTTCGCGCGAGCTTCTTTGAGCGCTTCGACCTTCTCGGGTGAAGGACTCTCTGCGATGCCGTGCGGGAGGAGATAGTTGCGCGCGAATCCCGCGCGGACTTTGACGATGTCTCCCACGATGCCGAGGTTTTCGATCGTACGGAGGAGGAGAAGTTCGATTGGTCGTGCCATAGGTCGCTGTCCTTTGCAGTTAGAAGCGAAAGCACCAGAATTGGTGTGTCGCCTCAGCGATTTGCGAGCCGAACACTCTACCCCATGAAGACGGTTCGAAGCAATTCGCCCGCAACAAAAGTCCGAAGTCCGGTACGGCTATGAACTTGGGGGCTCGAGAGTCGGTGGGTGGCCTTTGCGGATGTCAGGAGCACCAGAGATTACAGATTTTTCGAGAATTTCGGGCGGCAGATACCGAACGAAAGCCGAACATCGCTATGCTGCGACTTCACGCCCTTGGAGTGGTGTGACGCAGCGCGTTGATTCGGGCTTTGGGCGACTCTCAGCAGGAGCTTGGAATTCGATTCAGGGACCAATCAACGATCCGCCTGCGGAATTGCTGTCGGGTGCAATTCCGCACGGACACTGCGTGATGTGGGAAACTGATAAAACCGCCCCCCGACGAGCACGCGCTCTTGCGCATCGCTGAAGGACTGCAGAAAGTCAAGGAGACAAGCAACATGCCGAATCTGAACAAAGTCATGCTCATGGGAAATCTCACCCGTGATGTCGAAACCAAGACGACCGCTGGGAATCAAGCCGTCGCGTCGTTTAGCCTGGCGATCAATCGCAAGTTCCGCACAAAGGACGGCGAAGATCGTGAAGAGACAACCTTTGTGGACTGTGAAGCGTGGGGAAAGACTGGCGAGATCATCGCGAAGTATGTCTCCAAAGGTCGACCGCTCTATGTTGAAGGTCGGCTCAAGCTCGATTCTTGGGAAGACAAGGATGGGCAGAAGCGATCGAAGATGCGCGTTGTTGTCGAAGAGTTCCAGTTCATCGACTCCCGCGGTGGAGCGAACGGTGGCGGTGGTGAGTCCTCGCGCGGGGAAGGCTCTTACGCGCCTGCCCATGCTGGAGGTAACTCCGGGGGCGGCCGCGCCTCAAGTCAGGGCGGCGCTCAACAAGGAAATCATCGCGGGATCAGCGAAGAAGACATTCCGTTCTAACGCAGAACGCACGCAGATCGAGCGTCACTTCAGCGCACGTGGCGCGGTGGTGTGTTTGTGCTCTAGGCTCGACGCGTGGTCGCATGCGGAGGCGGAACGCAGCAGGATCCATGCAGCAGGGTCAATCTGTCAGAGGCGATGTTGCAGCAGTGATCTTGCAGCATCAACGCCGCGGAGTCGACCACGCGCGTTCAAGCTGGCGACTTGAGGCTTGGCGTGAATGTCTTGAGCGTTCAACAAAGGAAAACCCTGCCCGCGGTCGAGTGACCGCGAGCAGGGTGGGATGACTTCACTATGCGTGCCTTCGACGGTACGCAGGAATTGTTGCCTCTTCGCACGAACTCCCGCCGTTGCGAGTGGCCGTCCGCGTGAGGGCGAGCAGCACTCGAGAGAGTGCCTCTCTCGTCTACTGCCTGCCTGCGAAGTGACAGACGAATTCACGCATCGACGCTGGCTGCAGGCGCGCCTGCCGCAGTCGCCGCTGCTGCTGCCGCCGCAGCAGACGCTGCGGCCGCGGCTTCCGTACCGCGAAGGACGATTTCGTCGGCGAGCTGCTGCCGGCCTTCGTTCGCAGCCATTTCTTCAGGAAGCACATGATCCGCGCGGGTGACGAGTGCTCGGAGCATGCGCTCCGACAGGCGCGTATCGCGTTCGATCGAGATGACATTCTTCGTGTCGCACTTGAAGTACGCGAGGAAGTAGACGCCGCGCTTGTTTCCATCGATGTCGTAGGCGAGCTTGCGCTCGTCCCACTTGGACATGCTGATCACTTCCGCATGGGCGCGGTGGAGGATCTCCGACACATGGTCGAGGGCGGATTGCAGGTCAGCGGTTGCCGCCTGCGGGAAGAGGAAGAGTCCCTCATAGGTGCAGATTCGAGTTTCGGACATAGGTTTCTATCTCGCTTTCTTTCGCGTTTAGGAATTGAGTTCTGCGCTCCGCGGCGTCTCGTCGGCGCTGCGGCGGTTGAAACGGTTCATTGCTTCTGAAAGGCCCGATTGCAGCCAGCACAGCGTCGCGTCGACCGAGGCGTCAATGGCCTCGTCAACGGGCGCGAGTTGGTGCTCGGCGAACCTGCCGAGGACATAGTCCGCCTGCGGAATGCGACCAGGCGCGTCGATGCCAATTCTGCATCGGGCGTATCTCGCGGTTCCGAGCTTGGACTCGATGTCCGACAGTCCGTTGTGGCCGCCAGCGCCGCCTTCCCCGCGAATCCGAATGGATCCGCACGGAAGCGCGATGTCATCCACAAGCACGAACAGTTGCGTTTGTGCGTCAAGTTTGAAGAAGCGTGTGGCTTCAACAACGGATTGGCCTGTGAGATTCATGAAGGTGAGCGGCTTGAGCAGCAGCACCTTTTCGCCGCAGAAGTCGGCTTCGAGGAGGAGTCCTCCGAATCGACCCTTCGGCACACTCGCGGTGGGGGGCACCAGTCGCCGAGCAATCCGATCCACAGCGTCGAACCCGACATTGTGTCGCGTTCGCAAGTACTGAGGTCCGGGATTGCCTAGTCCAACAACGAGTTTCATGGTTCTCTCACGCCAGATGCGTGTTGATTTCGCAGTGCTTTCAAACTGATTTACTTCTTCTTGTCGCCAGCAGGTGCCTTCGCATCCTTGCCCGCGGCGTCGTCATCCTTCTTGGCGGTGAGGACTTCCGGCGCAGTCGCAGTGGCTGCGGTGGCCGCCTCAGCAACGACTTCTTCGGCCATGGTTTGCAGTTGCACGAGCATTGTGGATGCTGGCGTGACTGCTTCGATGCCCGCAGGAAGCTTGATCTGTCCGACGGTGAGCACATCGCCCATCGAGGAAACATCGACGCGGATGTGCTCGGGGATATCGCGCACTTTGCAGCGGATCACGATTTCCGAGGTCATATGCACGACGATCGTGCCAGCCTTCTTTGCCCCTTCGGGCGATCCTGCGAACTCAAGGTGAATACGCGCCGTCACGACTTCGTCAAGATTGACGCGGGTGAGATCGACATGGATCACATTGTCACCGAGGTAACCGAATTGCAGGTCCTTCACGAGACAGGTCTCGGCGGACTGGCCCTCGATGTCAATCGTGAACACCTTTTCACCCTTCTTCAAGTGCAACAGTGTTTCGTGCTCGCAGAGCGAGACGGACATGGGTTGCGAGCCGTGCCCATAGACGACGGCAGGAAGGCGACCTGCGGTGCGGAGTCGCTTTGCGTAACGACTCCCGATGCGATCGCGGGGGACCGCCTTGAGAACTGGAACTTCTTTGGCCATGACTGGAGACCTCCTAAATGAGTTGCGAACTTGTATGAGCTTGGTAATGAAGCGCTTTCGATCGAGTTCGCCATCAACGCTTGATGGCAACGCCTCCACGGAAGAGCGCGGAAATGGACTGATCGTGATGAATGCGGTGGATTGCCTCGCCGATGAGGACGGCGACGGAGAGGACTTCGAGCTTGTCGGCGATCGGTTTCGTTCGCGTGCCCCCCGGAATCGTGTCGGTTGTCACGACTCGACTGATGAGGCTCTCGCGAAGTCGTTCCATGGCGAGCCCGACGAAGACGGGGTGCGTGCAGGCCGCGATGACATCCTTCGCGCCCTTCTCCATGACGAGCTTGGCCGCTTCGCACACCGTACCTGCGGTCGAGATCATGTCGTCGAACATCAGAACGGTGCGTCCTTCGACCTCGCCGATGAGATTCTTCATGACCACCTGCGAGCCCGATTGTCGTCGCTTGTCGATGATCGCGAGGTCGCACTGCAACACATTGGCGTACATGTTGGCGACCTTGACATTGCCAACATCAGGGCTCACCACCACGATCTCGCCAAGCGTGCTGCGCCGCGAGAGGAAGTAGTCGGCGAGCACAGGCGCCGCGCTCATGTGATCCACCGGGATGTCGAAAAACCCTTGGATTTGCGCGGCATGAAGATCGAGGCAGAGCACGCGATCCGCGCCGGACTGCGTGATGAGGTTGGCGACGAGCTTGGCAGTGATTGGGACGCGACCCTCATCCTTGCGATCCTGCCTGGCGTATCCGAAGTAGGGCATCACGGCGGTGATCCGCTTGGCACTCGCGCGCCGCAGGCAGTCGATCCAAATGAGCAACTCCATCAGGTTGTCGTTGACCGGCTCGCAGGTCGAGAGCATCACATAGCAGTCGCGCCCACGAACATCTTCGTCGACTTTGACGAGCGTTTCGCCGTCGGGGAATCGAAGGGTTTGCCCTTCGCCTAACGGCAGCGCGAGATGCGCGCAGGTCTTGAGCGCAAGTTCGCGCGATGCGGTGCCAGCGAAGATCTTCAATGTGTCGCGGTCGGAGGCGCTCATGTGGAGATTCCCTGTGAGGGTTGTGCGGTGGGTGGTGTTGAGGAAGTCCCGCAGCACGAAGGGGCAGTCCTCGCTTGCGGAGAAGTTGCGGTTCGATTTCGCAAGATCGCGTCGACCGTTGCGAGCTGCGCGGGATCGTTGATGGACAACACATCCTCCGAAGGCACGGCCGCGACGGCATGGACGGTGTGACCTTGGCTTGCGAGAAGGCCAAAGAGGTCGGTGAAGTAGTACTCGCCGCTGCGGTTGTCGTTGCCGATCTGCGCGAGGGTCGCAAACAACTCTTCGCCGCGCACGCAGTAGTAACTCGGATTGATTTCGCGAATCTCGCATTCGCGCGCACTCGCATCCTTCTGCTCGACGATGCGAGAGAACGCCCCTTGAGCGTTTCGCACGATGCGTCCGTAACCGTGAGGTGCTTCGATCACGCTCGTCGCGAGCGTCGCAGAGGCTGCGTGCGTGCGATGTGCCGAAAGCAACGCCTGGAGCGTCGCGCTGCGAAGCAGTGGGCCATCGCCGCAGAGCACGAAGAAATCCCGTCCCTCCGCAGACGATTCCAACAGCGCCTTCGTCATCGAGACCGCGTGCCCAGTGCCGAGTTGTTGGGATTGCGTTGCGAATTCCACATCGCGATCGTTCGCGAACTCCGCTTCAAGCACCGACGCGCCGTAGCCAACCACGAGCACGATGCGCTCGCAACCGATGGCGCGAGCGGCGTCGACGACCCAACGGACCATCGGTCGACCCGCGACAGGGTGCATCACCTTTGGGAGGTCGCTTTGCATTCGCGTGCCCTTGCCAGCGGCAAGAACGATCGCGATCAACGGACGATTCGAGATCGTCGGAGTGCTATGCGCGTGAAATGAAGCGGAGTCGGTCACGGGGGGAAGAATGAAGTGTGAAGTGTGAAGAGTGAAGTTGAATCGAGGGCTGCGTGGTGCGTTGAACGCGCATCCTCGTCACGAAGGATCTTGCGAAACGGCGACGGAGTTTTCCGTGCGTGGATGAAGTTTGCATTGCGCCGCGCGCGTGGGGGCGAGACTCTCAGCGTCCACTCAATTGGCCCGCATGGATTCGAACCATGACTCTAAGTACCAAAAACTCGTGTGCTACCGTTACACTACGGGCCAATGAATTGAGTTGAAGCGGAAGTCGTTCGTCGCGGTGAGGGCATCGCTCGCGCGCTTGGCAATCTGTCCTTGACAATTTCTCCGAAAAGTGTTCCGACGCATCCTCTGCAAATCAACCTGCAGTGCATCCTGCAAGAGTGCGTTCGCAGCGGAGAATCACGCCTGTACCCAAACACGGCCCACGGAGGAACGACCTCAGTGGGAGTCCGCGGCGTGATTCCTTCCATCGGAATCGCTTTCCGCGGCCACAAACTCCTTCAAGGCTGGCGCGCCTGCTGGCCGCATCGGCGCCCCATGCGACTCCTTTCGATTTCGAAAGTCGTCGACGGCCCTCGGTGAAGGGGTGGAGAGTTTAGCAGGCGCATCGGGATCTTCAAGCGGACGGGGCGCTCGAAAGCGGCAATTTTGCGGAAGGAATCCCAGAACGCGTTACCGTCTCGCCATGGTCACCTGCCTTCAAACCGTCAATCCCTTCACGCGGGACGCAAACCCAACCCTTCCGGTGACTCCAATCGCGAATATGGATGCGATCGTCGCCCGCGCACGAGTGGCCGGCGCACAGTGGATGGCGCTTTCGGTGAGCGAGCGCGTGGAGAGGTTGGAGGGCGCGGCGGCACGATTGCAAGAGGAGGCATCTCGATTGGGCGCGATCGCGAGTTCCGAGATGGGGAAGCCGCTCGGGGAGGCGGTTGGTGAAGCCAAGCACTGCGCGAGTTCGTTCGTTGAAGATTTGCGATCCGTGGCGAGTGCGCTCGCGCCAATCAAGCGTGAAGATGAACGAGTGAGTTCGACGATTTGCTTCGATCCGTTCGGCGTCGTCGCGGCCATCACGACGTGGAACTTTCCAATCCTCATGCTCCAGCAGTCCGTGCTACCCGCGCTCATCGCCGGCAATGCGGTTGTCGCGAAGCCGAGTGAAGTGACGCCTCGCGTTGCTGAAGCGTATTACGGCATTCTGAACGAGTTTCTCCCCGTGGATCTTCTTGCCATCGTGATCGGAGACGGGGCGCAGGGCAGGGCGCTCGTTGCTTCGAGCGTCGACCTCGTCGTGTTTACCGGCAGTCGAAACACAGGCGCGCACATCGCCGCGGAGGCTGGCAAGCGCCTTGCCCGCGTCATACTTGAGCTTGGTGGGAAGGACCCCATGATCGTGCTTGCCGACGCTGATGTGGGCAAGGCCGCGGACTTTGCTTCGCGGAATAGTTTTCGAAATGCCGGGCAAGTCTGTGTTTCCACAGAGCGTATCTATGTGGATCACAGCATCGCAGCGGAGTTTGAGAATGCGCTTGTGGAGCGCGCGGCGACCTTGAAAATGGGCGATCCGGCAGACCCGACCACGACGATTGGGCCAATGTCATCCGCGCGTCAGAAGGCGATTGTCGAATCGCACATTGCCGACGCGATCGCGCGCGGCGCGCGGGTGCTCTACGGCGCGCGCAAGCAGGCAGGGAACTTCGTCGAACCGACAGTGCTTGCGGGCGTCGACCATTCCATGGACATTATGCGTGAGGAAACATTCGGTCCCGTGGCCTGCGTGATGGCGTTTGGCTCCATCGATGAAGCGGTGGCGCTCGCGAACGACTCGCCGTTTGGACTCGGCGCGGCGGTGTTCGGTGCTGATGAGGATCGCGCGATGCGGGTCGCGCAACGCCTGACTGCCGGGATGGTGGGCGTGAACCAAGGATGTGGCGGCGCGTCTGAGTGTCCCTGGGTCGGCGCGAGGCAGTCCGGGCTTGGTTTTCACTCTGGCCCGGAAGGGCATCGTCAGTTTGCGCAACTCCGGGTCTTGACGCGCAAGAAACCGAAGTCCTGAACCTCCTATCCTGAGCGCCGTGTTTCAAGTTCTTGGCGTTGCACACCGATTCGACACGGAGACGATTCTCGATGCGTATCGTTCGGGCGCGTTTCCGATGGCGGAGCCGGAAACGGATCTCATCTACTGGCTCACATCCACTCCAAGATTCATCCTCCCCCTCGGTCAGTTGAAGGTGTCCAAATCACTTGCGCGGCTGGCAAAGCAAGTGCCGTTTGAGATCCGAATCGACACCGCGTTTGGCCGCGTCATTCGCGCGTGTGCGGAAGATCGCCATGATCACAATCCGAATTGGATCTCGCCGCGCATGATCACGGCTTACGAAAGACTCCACGCCATCGGATTTGCGCATTCCGTGGAAGCGTTCCATCGCGGCGTGCTCGTGGGGGGCTTGTATGGCGTCAGCATCGGCGCGGCGTTTTTCGGCGAGAGCATGTTTTCGCGGCGAGAACTCGGTGGTTCCAACAGTTCGAAGCTCTGCTTGCTTGAACTTGTGCGCGTACTCCGACTTCGTGGATTCACGCTTCTCGATAGTCAGGAAGCGAATGATCACATGTTGCAATTCGGAGGCGTTGAGATTCCGATCGAGGAGTATCTCGATCGGCTCGATGATGCGGTCGCGCAACCATGCGCTTGGGTTTCGGCGGGCTAACAAGGCTCCGAAGCACTTCGCAAGCTCCAGAGTTTTCCTGAGCACAAGCGGCGGCTGCGTATTCCGTACCGATCGACGATTGGATGAAGGCAAGCGAAATCGTGTGGCTTTCACGACATCTCGCGGAAAACGCGCTGCTGTCATGGCAAGTCCATGATTCTGCGCCACCTTGATCATGGAGTTCTGGGGTCTCCACATAAAGGGAGCTGCTTCCGGGGTGGGAGCAACTGTTTGTGAATTCATTCGCAAAGGGTTCCCATGTTGCTTCGCGTCTCCGCGCTCTCCTTCGTCGCCGCCGTTTCCCTTTCCGCCCGCGCACCTGCTGCGCTCTATGTGACAGCAAGCAACCCGATCTTTGACACGCTCGTCGGTTCGATCGGGTGCGCGCGTTATGTTGAGACATTCGGCTCAACGCCGAATGGTTTCCTCGCGAGCGGATACTCATCGTCGACGGGTCCGGCGAACTGGTCCGCGACCGCGCCCGGTGGTCTGTTTGTCGATGGGGGTTTCTTCTCCACGAACGCGCCTGGTCAGATGTTGACATTCAACTTCAGCGCGCCAGGGCTCGATATTCAAGCGATCGGCGGAAACTTCTTCGCGACGGACGATTCCTTCACGCCGATGCCCGCAGTCGTCGTTGTCGCGCTCGATGACGGAACTTCGTATGTCAACCTGACCACAATCGAGCAGTCGTTCGTCGGTTTTGTGTCGACCACCGCTTCGATCTCGTCGATCTCGCTCTCGCTTCCGGTGAATGCAGATCTCTTCCCAACCGTGGATCGCATGATCTTCGGGGTTGTGCCAGCGCCGGGCGCGCTCGTGCTGTTTGGGCTCGCTGGACTCGCTGGACTCGGCGGTCGCCGCCGTTCACGCTAAGCGCAGGCGCACTTTGTTTGGCGGATGCTAGACATTGAACAAGAAGTGCGTGATGTCGCCGTCCTGCATGACGTAGGACTTTCCTTCACTTCGTAGTTTCCCGGCTTCGCGGACGGATTTTTCCGTCCCGTGTTTTTCGAGATCCTCAAGCGTGAAGATTTCGGCACGAATGAATCCCCGTTCAAAGTCTGTGTGAATCACGCCCGCCGCCTGTGGTGCGGTGAATCCGCGATGAATCGTCCACGCGCGGACTTCCTTTTCTCCGGCGGTGAAATAGCTCTGAAGCCCGAGCAAGTCGTAGGACGCACGCACGACAGCGTGGAGCGCCGGCTCTTGCATACCGAGACTCTCAAGCATCTCCTTTCGGTCTTCTGGCGTGAGCTCAGCGAGTTCCGATTCGATCTTGGCGCAGACCACCACGACTTGTCCGCCGGTAGTTTTCGCATGTGCGCGAACCTTGGCGACCAGCGGGCCTTCGTTTTCGAGTTGTGTTTCGTCGACATTTGCGACATACAGCGTGGGCTTCGCCGTCATCATCCCCATCGATTGCAACAACTTAGCCTCCTCAGGATCGAAGGCAATAGATCGAATCGGATCGCCCTTCACAACCACTGCGGCGCATCGCTCGAGGACCGCGAGTCGTGCGATCGCTTCCTTATCTCCACTGCGTGCAGTGCGTCGAGACTTCTCAATCGTGCCTTCGATCACTTGCAGGTCGGCGAGGAGTAACTCGGTTTCAATGATGCCCATGTCTCGAATCGGATCGACGCCGCCTTCGACATGTGTCACATCAGGATCGGTAAAGCAACGCACGACATGGAGGATCGCATCGACCTCGCGGATGTGTGAAAGGAACTTGTTTCCAAGCCCTTCTCCCGCGGATGCCCCCTTCACGATGCCCGCAATATCCACGAGTCGCACTGCCGCCGGAATTACCTTTTTCGTCTTGATATGCGCCTGGATCCGCTCAAGGCGGTCATCCGGAACCATGACAACGCCGACATTCGGTTCGATGGTGCAAAATGGATAGTTTGAGGCTTCGATCCCCGCCGCCGTGAGCGCGTTGAAAAGTGTGCTCTTGCCAACATTCGGGAGTCCGACGATTCCTGCTTCCATGGTGTTCCTCTGTCTCGATGGTCAAGCTTGCGGGGGCGGAGATGGTAGTCGAGAAGTTACGCCAAAGTCCCTTACCATTTACGGCATGCTCTCTTTCGCTGCCGGTTTGAAGTCATGTTCCTGCGCCGTCGCGATGGTCGCCTTTCTTTCGGCGCGGAGCCTTGCACAAGAGGGCGCGTCGGATGCCCCTCCACCCACGCCGATCCGAGTCGAGGCGGTTCGAGAGGTCATGCTCGCTCCTCGCAAGCGGGTGTTCGGCGAGCTTCGTGCGGCGCGACAATCCGTGCTCGCGCTCGAGGAGTCTGGGGTGGTGAAAGAAGTCATGGTGCGCGAGGGACAGGCGGTTCGAAAGGGAGAAGTCATCGCGCTCCTCGACCCAACGCGCATGGAACTTGAACTTGGAGTTCACGCTGCAAACCAAGCAGCCGCGGCGGCGGCGCTGCTTGAGCAACAGGCGATCTGGACGCGTGCCGAGCGAGACTTGGCACTGCTTCAGAAGGCGGAGGCAGTGGGGGGAACGAATCTGCGCGAGGTTGCGGATGCGCAGAGCGACCTTTCGATTGCGCAAGCGAAGATCGAAGCAGCGCGCGCCAACCTCGTCATCTTCAGCGCGACGGGTGCGTTGCTGCAGGAGCGACTGCGCGATCATGCGCTTCGTGCGCCCTTCGACGGTGTGGTGACGAAGAGGCATTCCGAGGCAGGTGCGTGGATTGGGGAAGGCGGGGCGATCGTTGATCTGCAGGCGACGGATGCCTTCGAAGCGTGGTTTGAAGTTCCGCAGGAACTCTTCGCACCAATCCTCATGCAGCGAGAGATGTCGCTCACAAAGGCCGCAACGGGTTGTTCGATCACTGAGGCAGCGTGGGTGGGGGCCATCGAGATGCGGGACTCCCTTGACCAAGCACTCGTCGCGACTTCCCTGCGAGTCGTCCCCGCGGTCGATCCACGCTCGCGCAGTTTTTCGGTGATTCTTGATGTCGCGACAAGCGACGCCCCGATCGCCGCTGGACTCGCATTGACGGGATTCATCCCAAGCGGCATCGCTGCGCAACGACTCGTCGTCTCACGCGACGCGATCCTGTATGGCGATGCGGGGCCATTTCTGTTTGTCGTGCGTGAAGGCCTCGCCGTGCCCCTTCAAGTGCGCATTGACTTTCCGGTCGGAGAGGATGTGGCAATCGTGGCCCCTGGTTTGACCGTCGGGAGTAGCGTGGTGAGCGAAGGAAACGAACGACTGTCGCCCATGGCGCGCGTTGCCCCGATCTCGGATGCGTCATCCATTTCATCGGAAGGCTCGAAGTGAAGATTGTCGAAGGGTCGATTCGTCAACCGGTGAGCGTGCTCGTCGGTGTGGTCCTCGTCCTGCTCGCGGCGCTCGTCGCGGTCCGGCAAGTTCCGGTGCAACTCACACCGGATGTGGATGACACGATTGTGAGTATCTCAACGGTGTGGCCTGGCGCGTCACCGGAGGAAGTCGAGCAATCGATCATTGAGAAGCAGGAGGAGAAGTTGCAGGGCGTGGCGGGTGTTCGGCACGCCACGAGTAGTGCTTCGCAGGGCGCCGGGAGTGTTCGATTGGAGTTCGCACCGGGAACGGATCCCGAAGCCGCAATGCGCGAGGTCAGTGATCGACTTCGGCAGGTTTCGGAGTATCCGTTTGGTGTCGACGAGCCGATCGTCGAAGCGAGCGACCCTGAGAACAAGGATTACATCGCGTGGATTGTTGTCTCCGCAAACGGAGCGCGCAACGTCGATGGGACGGAGTTCGATGTCCGGACGCTCCAGGATTTCGTGAAAGATCGCGTGCAGCCCCAGATTGAGCGCGTCAAAGGTGTGGCGGAAGTCAATGTGCTTGGAGGTCGTGAACGAGTCTTTCAAGTTCGTGTCGAGCCGACCGCACTTGCGGCGCGCGGGATCACGTTGGCGAAAGTTGCCGACGCGCTTACGCTCGCGAACAAGAATGTTCCGGGCGGATCCTTGCGGGAGGGCAAGCGGGAGATTGTGCTGCGCGCGACCGGACAGTTTGAGTCGAGCGAGGATGTCGCGCGGGTTGCCATCGCGCAGAGCAGTGCTGGTCCGATTCTGATCGCTGATGTCGCGGAGGTCGTCGAAACTTGGTCAGAGGCGGGCAGCTTCGTGCGCTCACAGGGTGTGCCGGTCCTCGCGATCAATGTGCAGAAGGAGGTCGGCACGAATGTCATCGAAGTGATGGAAGGGGTCAACCTCGCGATCGCAAATCTCGCGATTGATGGTGGTGTCCTCGATGCCAAGACGCGGGGACTTGGACTCACGGAGGCGCTCACGGCTGAATTGGTCTATGACCAAACGGTCTACATCGACGACGCACTCAATCTCGTGCTTGAAAACATCTGGCAGGGCGGGTTGCTCGCGATCCTCACACTCGTCGTGTTCCTTCGTTCGTGGCGCAGCATCGTGATTGTTGGCACCAGTGTGCCGTTGGCTGTGGTTGCCACGGTCGTCGTCATGCTTGCGATGGGCCGAACTATCAATGTCGTCAGCCTCGCGGGCCTCGCGTTTGCGATTGGAACGCTCATCGATAACTCCATCGTCGTGCTTGAGAATGTCATTCGACACATGGAGATGGGGAAGGATCCGCGCCGCGCCGCGCTCCTTGGTACGCAAGAAGTTGCGGGCGCAATCCTTGGCTCGACCCTCGCAACCTGCGTCGTCTTCATCCCCGTGTTTCTCATTGGTGATGAGGTAGGTCAATTGTTCCGCGACATTGCGCTCGCGATTCTCATTTCCAATCTGCTCTCCATGGTCGTGTCGATCACCGTGACGCCATGCGCGTGTGCGTTCCTCCTGCGCTCCCGTGCGCCTTCCGATGCGAGCGGTGCGGCGACTCGCCCCGGGCTAGGTGAACGATTCGCGACGTTCGTTGCCCGACTCGTGTTCCGTGTTTCCCGTCGAAAACTCGTGAGTTTGGCGATCGTCCTGTTGATGACAGCCGCGTCGATCATTGGAACCGTGATGCTGCTGCCTCCGGCAGATTACCTTCCCGCAGGCAATCGAAATCTAGTGTTCGGTCTGATCATTCCGCCTCCCGGTACCTCAACTGCGATGCAAGAATCGATCGCGCGGCGGGTCGAAGCAACGGTCGCGCCGTATTGGGAACGAACACTTCCTGTCCGCGGCTCTCCTGAACGCGCAGCGGCAGAAGCAAGTCTCGCGCAAGTTCCAGTGAGTCCGTGGATGGCATTCAAGTACGGCCCGTCTGTGCAGCCCGCGCCGCTCGCGAACTATTTCGTGGTGGGCTTCGGAAGCATGATGTTTCACGGCGGCATCGCGGCCGACAGCGCGCGTGCGAGCTACAACGAGCACCTCCTTGGACATGCCACACGGAGTGAAGTGCTGCCAGGCACGAATGCTTTCGCGTTCCAAGTGCCGCTCTTTCGAACGAGTGGCTCTTCAGGCAGCGCCGTGGCTGTCGACTTGCGGGGTGATGATCTTGACGCAGTGCAGCGTGCCGCAGAAGTCATGCTCGGGAGATTCTCTGCACTCTTTGGTCCACGGAGCGTGCAGCCGGACCCTTCTAACTTCGCCACACCGGGCGTCGAGGTTCGGGTTCGTGCCGATCAGCGTCGACTGAATGATGCACAGCTCACGCCTGCGGATGTCGCGCTCTCCGTTGCTGTGGCGGGCGATGGCGCACTTGTGGGGGAATACAACGCGGGCGGAGATTCGATTGACCTCGTGCTCATCGATCGCGCGAGCGCACTCGCAGGTCAGTCGCAGAGTTCGATGAGCGTGGATGCGGTCGCGGACATCCCCGTGGCACTGCCGAGTGGCCGTCTTGTGTCGCTCGGGCAACTTGCGATCGTGGAACGGGGAACCGCGCCCACGCAAATCAACCATATTGATCGCCAGCGATCCGTGCGCCTCCAAGTGACGCCTCCTCCAACCACCGCGCTCGAAGATGCTGTTGTCACGATCCACGCCGCGCTCGCGCAGGCGCGGAGCGATGGCGTGATTGCTCCCGGCGTGGTGAGTGATGTTGCGGGAACCGCAAGCGCGCTAGCCGAAGTGAGAAAGGAACTCATTGGTGACGGCACGCTGCTTGGCGTGATGGCGAGCACGGTCTTTCTGGCACTTCTCGTCTGCTACCTCGTGATGGCGGTGCTCTTTCAGAGCTTCCTCCTGCCATTCGTCATCATGTTCAGCGTTCCACTCGCGGCAGTGGGCGGAGTGGCAGCGCTCTTTGCGGTATTCATCGTGAGCCTGACAAGTCCGACGCTACCCATGCAATCGCTCGATGTGCTCACGATGCTTGGGTTCGTGATCCTCATTGGAGTCGTGGTGAACAACGCGATCTTGATCGTCCATCAGGCAATCAACTTTCAGCGTGGGACGGCCGACGAAACACCATCCGATGCCTCGTTCCGAGGTCTCGCGGGCGCGCCGGCCGTCATCGCGGGCGGTGCACTTCCACTGCGCGCGGCGATTGCGGAGAGTGTTCGCACGCGCATCCGCCCCATTCTCATGAGCGCGATCACGAGCGTCGCGGGCATGCTGCCGTTGATTTTCGCGCCTGGCGCCGGAAGCGAACTCTACCGAGGCCTTGGCGCGGTGATGGGCGGGGGACTGATCGTGTCCACGATCTTCACGATCGTGCTCGTGCCATTGGTGATGGCGATTCTCGTACCCGTTCGCGCGAGAGGCTGAGCACGCTCACGCTCCAGCGCTTGCAAGATCGATCGTCGAGCCCGGAGGCGCCAGGAATGCACTTGCACGACCTGCGCGCAGAAGTTCAAGCGCGCGTCGGATGTCAGTCGCAAGCGGGGCGGTGAACGACATTGGCGCCTCGGTCATGGGGTGTCGAATGCCGAGCGTTGTCGCATGCAGCGCTTGATGATTGAGCAACGCACTCGTCGAAACTCCGCCGAAATCCCGTTCGGTCACATGTTTGCCGCCATACATGTCGTCACCCACAACGGGATAGCCGCGCCATGACATGTGCACGCGAATCTGATGCGTGCGCCCCGTCTTGAGCTCGAGCTCGACAAGCGTGAACTTCTCGCCGCTCGCGCTTGTGAGTCGCTCGCGCACGCGGCAAATCGTCAGCGATGCCTTGCCAGTTTCGTCGTGCCGAACGGCGTACTTTTCTTTGATGGTCGGGTGCTTGCCAAGCGGCGCATCGATTTGCGTAATGAGGTCCGGGACCTCTCCATGCACCAGCGCGAGGTAACGCTTGTCTGTTCGCCGCATTTCGAACTGCTTGCCCAACCGCCAGTGCGCGGTGTCGTTCTTGGCTGCGACGATTGCACCGGAGGTCCATTTGTCGAGTCGATGGACAACGCCAGGCCGCGCGAACTCTTCGCCCACGGAACTGAGCGCACCGCCTGTGAGATTCTTGAAGCGCCACGCGAGCGCGTTGATGAGCGTCCCGGTCTTGTGGCTCCGCGCCGGATGGACGATCAGGCCAGCGGGCTTGTTGACCACGATGATCGAATCATCTTCGAAGAGCACATCGAGCGGGATTTCTTCGGGCGCGATCGCTCCCGATGGCGGCGGCGGAAGCGTCGCGACGATGTGATCACCGATGCGAAGCTTGGTCGAGGATTTCGGAACGCGACCGTTGACGGTGACTGCAGACTCTTCAATCAAGCGCTGAATCTGCGTGCGCGAGAGGAATGGAACGCGGTCGACCAGGTAGCGGTCGAGGCGCTTTTCCAAATCCTTCAGCAGCGTGAATTCCACGCGCGGCGCGGTCTCGTCATCTCCCGCGCTCTGCCGTTCATACAGCGCAAACAGCGCGTCGCGGTCAACCGTGCCACTCGGTCCAATGAGTTCAATCTCCGTTGCATCCGACGGTGCAGATGCGCCCGCGTCAGGGACGCGAGGTTGGAGTTCTGAAGATTGCTCGTCGTGCATCGCTCCTCGCGATCAGCCGCCCGGAGGCACAGCGACAGGAGCGGCGTTGGGAACCGCACTCGGCGCGGTCACCGGCATCTCAAGCGATCGAAGAATATCACCGGTGGTGTCCGGTGCGACGGGATCGACAACCGCTTTCACCGGCAGTGCAGCCTTGGGTGGAAGTGCGAGGCCGCGCTCGACGGAATGCAGTGATGCGAGGCGCGCGGCGGTCACTTTCGCGAGCGGTGCGTAGGCGCCGGTCGCGGTCGTTGCTTGTTCGAGCATCGCGCGTGCCTGCGCGAAATCGCCTCGGCTCTCAGCGACGGCGGCGCGGCCGATGAGCGCGGGCACAATGACAGGGGCGCTGCTTCCACCCTGCGCGACCTTCGACGCGAGGTCAACGACTCGCGCGTAATCGTCATCCGCGGCATCCTGCACGACTTTGCGCGACGCTTCATCGAGCGGTTGCTGCGGCTGCCCTTCGACAGGCCGCGTGAGAAAACCGCTCTGCAGCTGTTGCAGTCGCATATCTCCCGCGCTGAGGTAGGCGAGCATCGCGATTTGCGGAACATGTGCTTGCGCCTTCGCGACCGCTTCGAGGTCCTCGGGGGTCAAGGCTTCCCCTAGGTCGGTCCACCCGAGTTTCACCGCGTCAGCTTGCTTCTCGCGCCAGAGATTCCAACCGAGGAACGCGCAGACGGCGAGCAAGACGACGAGAAGGTAGTTCGATCCCTTCGTCTTGAGCCAATAGACGAGATCCTCATTGAGGCGGCTCTCAGAGAGGTCGGTACTTTGCACTTGGGAGAGGCGTGTCTTGTCAGCCATGGGAGGGAAGAGGATACGGGGTTTGGGCTTCGGGAGGAAGTCACTGACACGGGAACGGGCAGAGATTCAGAGCATTGGTAGAGTCCACCTTGGTTCCTTTGCTTTGTCACAAACCCCTATCGGTCAATACCGATTGCCCTCCCCATGCCGATCCGAATGTTCGTCGCTGATCTTGACGGGACGCTGCTCGATGAGTGTGGGGAGGTTTCTGCGGTTAGTTTGGGGGCCATCGAACGGTTGCGCGGGCGCGGCATTCAGTTCATTCCAGCCACTGGCCGCTCGTTGCCGGAGTGTCAGCATGTGATGGAAAAGATCGGGCATGTCGGGCTGATGATTGCCGCCGGAGGAGCGCTCGTGCATGAAACGCGCCGAGGCAGTGTTGTGCTCCGTCGTCCGATTGAGGCATCTTTGGTTGCTCGGTTGGTGGAAGTTGTGAGTCGACACGGGCATCTTGTGCACCTGTTGCAGGATCACACCGAGTCGCCTCATGACTACCTCATGATTGGTGAACAACCGTTTGATCCGGCGACGGCGTGGTGGTTTGACACGCTGCCCGTCACATTTCAGCGCATCGGCAGTTTGCTCGAGGTCGATGCCTTGCATCACACGGTGCGAGTTGGAACGGTTGCGCTCGGAGATGAACTCGGGGTTGTGGCGCAGGATGTCTCCACCTCGCTCGGGGATGCGATCACCGTCCAGCACTGGCCTGCGCTCACCGCCGAGAAGGCGACTGCGACGAAAACCCATCTGCTCGAGACATTTGCGGCAGGCGTGAGCAAGTGGACGAGCATTGCAGCGCTCGCGGCACTCGAAGGGATCTGTCGAGCGGAGATTGCAGCGGTCGGGGACGGCCTCAATGACTTTGAACTCATCCGCGAGGCCGGCCTGGGCATGGCCATGGGGAATGCGGATCCGCGCATCGCAGCGGTCGCGCGCGTTCGAGTTGCGGCCAACTCAGCCGAAGGATTCGCGGAGGCGGTCGATCGCGCACTCGATGCGTGAAGCGGAGCGTCGTCCTTCCATCCCGTAGTATTCGCGCGTGCAATCAGCGACGACGGGCGCATCCGCGACAACCTCTAGTCCCGCTCGGCTCGCCCGTGCGGAGGGTCCCGTCTTTCTCGATGCCTATGAAGCAATTCTGAAGGGGGTCCTCGAATCACAGGTCCCCGTGAGTGTTGTTGCGGCACCTCGGCGCGCGCCGTTCGAACGACTGCAACGAGTTGCGAGCGAATCGGAGCATGCGCGCGTGCTGGCCCGGCATCAGATCGAACTTTTGATCGGAGGCGATGCGGCGCGGGCGATTTCGCTGGCCTGCGCCGGTGTACGGGGTGGGAGAAGCGCAATCGCGTTGGTTCCGAACGACGAACTGGTGCGCGGTGCGGACGCGGTGCTTCGCGCGAGTGATTGCTTTGTGAATCCAGACGCCGGACTCGCGTTGTTGTTTGAGGATGACCCGCGCGGTGTGATGGGTTGCTGTCCGCGTCGCATCGTGGTGGGTGCGGGATTGCCGACGATTGAACCCACGGACATTACGAGCCTTCGCAATAGCATCGAATGGGCACTGCGACTCTCCCGAGCGGCCGGCAAACCAACCGCCGTCATCATGCACCGCGGCATCCTGCAAAGCGCAGACACGATCGAGGCGAGGCCAAATCGCGTGCATGGAAGCGTCGATGAGATGATTCTCTCTCGTAAGCAGCGGCATGGTCCTCGCGCAGGAGAGGCACTTGACCTCGTCCGCATGGCGCGTCGATTGGAAATCGATCAACTGAGCGCGCTGCCAAGTCCAGGGGAACGGGAACTCGTTGGATTTCTCACGGTCGGTCCATGCGATCGTGCGTTGATGCATCTCCTCGATGAGTTTGGGCTCGCCCTGCGCGTGCCGGTATTGCGACTGGGATTGATAAGTCCTGTGGATGATTCGACGCTCACCAGATTCCTCGACCGCGTGCAGCACGCGGTGGTGCTTGAGCCCAGGCCTGGGAGCGTGGTCCCGAGCGTCATCGAAGTCGCGGAGGTCATTCGACGAAGAGGAAACAAGACTGCGAAACTCTGGTGGGCGGATATGCCGCCGCTCGACGATGGTGAAGTGCTTGATCTTCGCCCTGAAGACGCACTCCATCCGTCGCTCCTGGTGCGCAAGATCCTGCATCTGCTGCATCAAGCAAGGCCCAATGCGCAACTTGGTCAACGACTTGCATCGCAACGGGGCATGCTTGAGTCGATCAAACTCCCGCCGCGTACAGCAGAGGGAAGTGATGCGGAGACGCTGCTGCGCGAGCGGTTCGCCGCGCTTGACCAGGAACTGCGCTCAGAAGTCGCCTCGCAAGACACCGATGAGCCACCAACCGTCCTTGCAATCGATGAACTTCCCGCACTTGGAGCCGCAGCACGCACGGTGATCTGCGAAGTGTGGAAGCGCGCGCGGTTTGTCGAAGAAGGCGCGGCAACGATGTTGCAGGCTTCGCGTGATCCGGCGCCGCGCATTCTCGCGGTGCTCGACATTGGCGGTGTGCTCGATCCAGATCTTGAGCGACTCGCGAGTGCCGCGGTTCCGGCGATTGCTGCAGAGCGCGTGACCATCGAGCGCGTGAGCCTTCGTGATCCAGCGGCGGTGCTTGATCGTTTGCGAACTGCCGCCTTTCGCAATGGGCTATCCGTGCTCTTGTTTCATGGCCTCGACTCGCGCGGTGGCGCGGCAACCGCGGAGGCTGATCGGCTGGGCTATCCGCCGCAGCAGAGGCTCGTGTGGAATGCGGAACTCGCCTGCGAACTTCGTCCGCCGCTCGCGCTTCATCGCATTGAGAGCGGCCTTGAGCGTGGAGCAACCCCGTTGCAAGGAGAGTTTACGAAGAGCGACATTCCGCGCGTTGCGGGATTCGTTCGCTTGACGATGCAAACGCTGCTTGAGCAGGTTGAGGTGGTGCGGACCAAAGCGCCGTGGTCGGAAATCGCGCGACTCGGAGGAAGGCTTCCGACACCGCGGCCACTGCATGCGGAGCAAGGCATCTGGCGCGCCCACCTCGCAGGCATTCGAGCGATTGGCGAATCGGGAGTCGCGGACATTCTCGCGGATGCTGGATTGAAGATGGGATATCGCGTGGAGATTGGGTGGGATCGCGCATTCGTCGGCATCGGGCGTATGGCGTGGGCCCAAGTGACATTTACGCGATTCCGCGCGACCGACACGCGGCCACCCTGCGCGGGCACGATTCCCTATGGGGAAGCGGATCTCGTCGTCGGCGTCGATGCGGTGGAAACACTGCGCGCGCTCGGACCAGATCCCTTCTTGCGCGTGGCGGATTCGCAGCGCACGGCGATTGTGGCGAATGACGGAGCGCTCGAAGATCAACTCGATCAAGAGTCGATCCGGCGCTGCGCACTCCTTTTCAACGCCGCGCAGATATCTTGTATGCAGGCGCGCCGAGTGATCGGCGACCTCGCCTCGCGTGCGCGCAACGAGTTGCTCTCGGAACGATTGCTTGATGTTGCGCTCTTGGGCCTCGCTTACCAGCGCGGGTTCGTCCCTGTCACCATTGAGGCGATTGAGAGCGCGATTCGCGCCTTTGAGGCGCGCGGCTATGGACGGAGTTACGAAGCATTCTGCTTCGGTCGCAGTCTTGCCGAGGACACGACGACGACGCGCCGCATCACCGAGGAACGCGAGAGCGTCACTGGCGTCATCAGTCGCTTGACTTTTGAACTTGTTCGTGAGCGATTTGGCGGTCGCCGTCGTGCGAAGCGATTTCGCAGCCACGCGACGGAACTCGTCAATCGATTGAAGGCGACCCGTGCGGGGGCACTCGATGAAGCAACGCTGCGGTTGGCAGTGACGGCGATGCATCGCACGCTCGTCTGGGGTGGATCGCGCGCGTTGTTTCAGTACGAGGAACTCCTCGGCGCACTCATTGACGCCGATCCGGATGGGCGCCTGGCGTGTGCCGCGGCGGAGCCGCTCGCCGAGGCGTTTTTGCCGCGCGACATTTTCTATGTGCTGTCGATGACGACGAGCCTTGAGCAGCGCCGCAGGATTCGCGAACGACTCGTCGTGCGCGGCAGTAACGGCGATCTCATGGAGCGCCGCTACTTGAATCGCATCGATCTCGCGATGTCCACTCGGCGCTACCGACTCGACTTCCGTTCCAACGACTGGCCAGCGGAAATCGTGCGACTGCTGCGCCCGTTGATTCCGTGGTCCGTCCGCGGCGACTCACGCGATCGCGCCATTCGGGCGTGGTCGATCGACTTCGCGCGCCGCGCCGCCGCAAACTTCAAGGGTGATGCAAGACTTTGGCTCGCGCGCATGGAGCAGTTCGAAGCGCTTGCGCGAGACGGCGGACTCCGAGGCATGGATCCGATCGAACTTCGGATCGCGGTTGAGGGATTGTGAGGCCTGTCCCGTTAGGAGGCGATGGACTCGTGTCGAAGTTGGCCGCACGCGGCTGCAATGTCACGACCGCGACTCGCGCGAATGTGGACATTCACGCCGAGGTCGCGCAGGAGTTCTTGGAATCGTTGCACAATGCCGTCTTCTGGTCGCGAGAAGGGCATGCCCTTCACTTCGTTGTACCGAATGAGATTGACATTCGCTCGCAGTGAGTTCGCAAGCGCCGCGAGTTCGACCGCGTGCTCGCGGCGATCATTGAATCCTCCGAGCATGATGTACTCGAGCGTGATCTCGCGACCGGTCTTGCGGAACCACTCCTCGCAGGCTTCGAGGAGTTCCTTGATGGTGGAGTACTCCGCCCACGGAATGATCTGGCGGCGCAACTCATCGTTGGGCGCATGGAGGGAGAGCGCAAGCGTGATTGGTATCTCGAAGGTACACAGCTTCCGAATCGCGGCGGGGAGTCCGACCGTCGAAACGGTGATCTTGCGCGCGCCGATCCCCATGCCCCACGGCGCATTGAGCGTGCGAATCGCATCCATCACACTCGAAAAGTTTGCGAGCGGTTCGCCCATCCCCATGAAGACAACATTGGAGATGCGGTCGACGCCTTCGAGTCGGGCGAGTCGCCACACCTGTTCCACAATCTGACCCGAGGTGAGATTTCCATCGAGTCCCCCAATACCGCTCGCGCAGAATGCACACCCGACGGGACATCCAACCTGACTTGAGACACAGGCGGTCTTGCGATCCTCCGTCGGAATCATGACCGTTTCCGTTTGCTTCGACGGTTCGCCGCCCGCGAGGCGAATGTCGCCCGTGCGCTGTGCTGCGCGTTCCTGCGCGGTGCGCCAGCCGACGAGTAACTTCTGAGTTCCGTCGGTGGCCACTTGGTGTCGGATGACTTCGCCCTGTAGCACCGTAAAGGTCTCCGCCAGTTTCGCGCGCGCGAGCTTCGAGAGATTGGTCATCTGCTCGAAGTCGGTGACGCCCTTCGCGTACACCCACTCGAGCACTTGTTGGCTTGCGAACTTTGGAAGTCCGATCGCCTCGAATCGTTGTTCAAGCGTTGCGGGGTGAAAGTCGAAGATGGATGCGCGGTCGTGCGTCATGGGAACGATGCAAAGGGAGAGAGCGGGCGGTTACTTCGACTGTCCGATGGTCAATGCCACCGTGTGATGTGGAATGTTGTTGGCCGCGAGGAACTCCGCCGTGTCGCGTTCACGATCGAGCGTGATGCGGCGTCCTTCCGTCTCGCGACCGCGAGCACGCAGCAGGTTGCGGAGAGACGCGGGCAATCCAAACTCGACGCGCTCGTCAAAGACATCGACTTGCTCGACTTCGCCTCCAAACCGCGTGATGAGTTCCGCGATGACCGCGTGGACGAGGTCTTCAGGGGCCGAGGCACCGGCGGTCAGGAGTAGTGTTTCGACGCCCTCAAACCATGCGGCTTGCAGTTCGCTCGCGTCGTCGATGAGTCGAGCTTGGGTCCCGTCGTTCTGGGCAATCTCCGTGAGCCGGACGGAGTTTGAACTGTTCTTGCTCCCCACGACGAGCACGAGTTGCGCTTGCGGAGCGATCGCGCGCACCGCCGTCTGCCGATTGGTCGTCGCGTAGCAAATGTCGCTCGTGGGCGGCTCTTTAATCTCGGGGAACGCCTGCTTGAGTGCGCGAATGACGAGTGCCGCGTCATCGAGACTGAGCGTGGTCTGTGTGAGATAGATGAGCTTCGAAGGATCCTTGATGTGGAGATGCGGAATGTCCGCGGGGGACTCCACGACCTGAATGGACTCGGGCGCCTCGCCTCGTGTGCCGACAACCTCCCGGTGTTCTCGGTGGCCGACGAGCAGAATCTGCCAACCGCGCTTCGCAAATCGAATCGCTTCGGCGTGCACCTTCGTCACGAGTGGGCAGGTCGCGTCGATCGCCAAGAGATTGCGCGCTCGCGCTTGCGCCCGAACGAGAGGACTGACGCCGTGCGCTGAGAAAACGACAATGGAGCCCGTCGGGACTTCCTCGATCGCTTCAATGAACTGCACTCCCTGTTGGCGAAACCGTTCGACGACATGCCGATTGTGGACGATCTCGTGGTAGACATAGATCGGTTCGCCGGGGCAAACCGCAAGGAGTTCATCCACGACATTGATCGC
>SXUJ01000127.1 GCA_005790565.1 Planctomycetia bacterium | reverse complement strand
GAGAGATCCCAAAGTAATGAGTATTCTGAGCGCGGCGCGTCCACCTTGGGATCGAACCCGATGTACGCGGGCTCCTTCCCGCCCGATCGTAAGATGCGAAAGGCCGCTCCGTCCTTCGATCGAAGTTTCACCACGCCACGCACACTCTCCTTGAGCGCGTCGCAATACGGAGGCTCCGCGAGCACCGGAAACTGAACATCTCCCTTGATCGAGGCGGTCACCGGAGGCACTTGCCCCTCAAAGAGGATCGTGACCTTTGCCTCTTTCTCACCAGGAGCGCGCGGTGCTTTGAGGGAGGCGTCGAGCCCGAGTGTTCCGCCTGCAGGGATCACCTTCCCTGAGATGTCTGAAATGTTCGTGCATTTACAATTCGGCATCGCCGCCTTCACGGTCAACGGCTGGGATGTGAGGTTGCGAATGACGAAGTGTGCTGGGTGCAGTGATGCCGGAACGACGGGGCCGAGTTCGACAACCGCTGGCTCAACGGCCGCGGCCGCGCGCACCTGCGGTTGCGCCGGTTGCTGCGCAAACGATCGCACACCTCCTGCGAGAGGGAGTGCGAACATCATGGAAAGCAGAGCTCGCGAGAACATGCCGAGAGTGTACGCTCCCCGCCACTCGCGGACGCCAAACGCAAGCCTCCGCTCCACGACCAACCGAACAGCCCTCCATGGACATTGTCGCACTCTTCACGACTGAAAACCTCCTCGCACTTGCCACATTGACGCTTCTTGAGATCGTGCTCGGCGTCGACAATGTTGTCTTCATCGCGGTGCTCAGTGGCCGACTGCCGGAAGCGCAGCAGCAGCGCGCCCGCCAACTCGGGCTGATTGCGGCGATGGGCATGCGCATCCTCCTACTGCTCTCGATCACTTGGGTCATGAGCTTGCAGAATGAGCTGCTTGCGTTCCGCGCGTTCGAGCATGATCTCAGTTTCTCTGCGAAGGATCTCATCCTCATCGGCGGCGGTGCGCTGCTGATCGTAAAGGCCGTGCGCGAGATTCATCATCTCGTTGCTGCGACGGACGAACTGCAAGCGACCACGAAGCACGCATCGTTCTCCGCGGTGATCGTGCAGATCGCGATCATGGACATCATCTTTTCGCTTGACTCGGTCATCACCGCCGTCGGCATGGCTGAAAGCGTGAGCGTCATGGTGATCGCGGTGGTACTGAGCGTCCTCGTGATGATGATCGCCGCCGAGCCCATTTCAAGGTTCGTGCAGCGCCGCCGCTCGCTCAAAATGCTCGCGCTCACCTTCCTCGTCCTCATCGGCACGATGCTCGTTGCAGACGGCTTCGGACAGCATGTATCGAAGGGATACATCTACTTCGCGATGGCGTTCGGTCTCGGCGGCGAAGTCCTGAACATCTTCGGCGACAGGATCCGCGCAAAGCCGCTCGGCGCACCGAAGGAATAGAAAAACGCGAGCCGACGAAATGTCGGCTCGCGTCGGTGACATTGATGCTCTCTCACGCTGTCCGACTTAGGCTGACCACGCGTTCAGGATGGCAGCGAGATCTGCAGCATCCACTGCGCCACTGCTATCGAGATCGCCAACACCACTGCCACCCCAATTGTTGAGGAGCATGGCGAGGTCCGCGCCGTTGACAATCCCGTTGCAGTCAAGATCGGCAGGTGCACATGGTGGTGCACACACGACTTCACCACTCGCTGGAATGATCTTGAAGATCTGTCCGGTTCCACCGCCCGAGCCGTGATCGACGATGTAGATCTCTCCTTCGGCATCTTCGCCGAACGCGGCGATCTGATTCACAATGAAGCCATCGACGGATGTGCCAAGTTCAGTGTTGCGAACCGTGTGCTCGGTCACTGCACCGCCGACGACATAACGCATCGACCAGATGTTGTTAGTCGAGTAGTCCGCGTAGAAGTAGATCCCGTTCATGTCAGGCATCGCGCAACCACGATAGACATAGCCGCCCGTGATGCAGTAGCCGCCGTTCGTTCCCGCGGCATGCGGGTGCGTGCGGATGGGTGCGGTGAGTGCTGCGGCGTTGCAAGTGCAGCCAGTCAGTCCAGTGCAGGAAGTACCTTCCGTGCAGCGCCAGCCGAAGTTACGGCCAAGGAGATTCGCGCCGGATACCCAATCCACTTCCTCCACTGCGTTCTGTCCGACATCCGCGATGACAATGTCACCATTGAGTCTGTCAAACGACCAACGCCAGGGATTTCGCAGGCCGATCGCCGCAATCTGATCGAGTCCCGCCGTCGCGCCGTAGTACGGATTCGACTTTGGATTCGTGTACATCGGGCTCGTGCCCGTGACCGCCGGCGCGATGCGAAGCATCTTGCCTAGGTACGCGTTCAGGTTCTGCCCATTGCCCGCGGGATCATTGCCGCTTCCACCATCGCCTGTTCCGATGTAGAGGTAGCCATCAGGCCCGAAGTTGATGCAGCCACCGTTGTGGTTCGTGTAGGGATCGGCCCATGAGATGACCGTTGCGCCTGTCGCGACATCAGCGAGGTTCGCATTCGTCGCGTTTCGGTTGTAGCGCCGAACAACATTCGTGTACGCGCCGGATACGCCACCGGTGTAGTAGACGAAGAAGACACCGTTGGTGGTGTAATCTGGATGAAACGCCATCCCAAGGAGGCCTTGCTCGTCGCTCGACGATGTCCCGTTGGTGACGAGCGTGGCATCGATGTCCAAGAATGGTGTCGTGAGAAGCGTGTTCGTCGATTTGTCAAAGATGCGAATCACGCCGCGCTTCTCAAGGATGAAGAGTCGATTGTTATCGCCAGGAGCGCAACCAACCCAAGTTGGGTAGGTGACATTGGTGAGGACGCGCTTCGTCTTGAGCGGAGTCCCTCCACCGAGCGCGGGAGATGTAAGAATTGCTGCGCAGGAGAGCGCGGCGGTAAGACAGAGGTGGAGAGGATTCCGCATAGAGATTTTTCCAGTTCGGCAGACTCGTATCCCTGCCGTCGGGCAGGTCCGGCAATAAAATCGCGCGTTCTCAGTCGGGCAGTCAAGAGTAGCGCCAAGATCGGCGTTTCCAATCGAAAATCGGTGCTATAGCGAAAGAGATACGGTGCCCCGAGCGTGAAGGTTCCCCACTCGCGCGGGAGCTTCGCAAGGCAGTACACAAGCGCCCCATTCGGAAAACCTATTGGCGATCCAACGGATCAACTGAAGCCCGAAGCGCCACAAGTGCGGATTCAAGGCGCGACACTGCGTCCTGAAGCCGCTGCGTCGCACGCGCCAAGCGCTCCGCCTCGCGGTCCTCGATCGCCTCAGAAACCTCCGGAAGGACGCTCGTCCCATATCCAGTGAACCGATCGGTCGCCGCGTAGAGATTCGAAAACCACGGTCTCCCAGCCAATCCGCCGGAAGCCTTGAAGGCATTTCTGCATTCGCGCAACCCATCGCGCGTTCTTGCACTTAGTGCATGCGCGTCGCTCGCCGCGAACACAGCTTCGTCACAGCTCGTCGCGAGTGTCCCAAGCTTCTCAACTCGCAACGCGAGCGATTCGAGCGCGCCGAAGGGAAGGCGCGCCTCTTGCGCCTTACGCGCCGCGCTCATCACGCGCGCGTGCAGCAGTGCGATCGTTCGCTCGGCATCGAATCCTGACACGCGCGCGTCACTCATGCGAGCGACGAACGCATTCGTCAAACGGGTGACAAGCTCAGCGGCTCGATAGTCCCCGCCGACGGTTGCTTGATACCACGCCACGGTGTCATAGTTTGAGTGATAGCTGTTGCCGGCGCTCCCGTGTGAACTGATTGACACGCTCGGCACGAGCGCGCGACACCAGAACGCGACATGATCGCTCCCGCCGCCGAGTTCACCGATGGCGCGCGCGGACGAATCTCCTTCCACTCGAGGCAAGAGGTCGAGCGCAGTGCCATCACCATCCGGCGCGGGAACCGCTGCGGCGGCACGAAGCAACTCCCCGTGTAACCACGGGGATGCGGAAAATCCTGGCTTCAGGCCCATCGCCGCCATGTCGAGATTGATGTACGCCACGCAGCGCGCGCCGAGTTCCCGTTCCATGCCCTCGACCCACTCTGTGGAACCGAAGATCCCAAACTCCTCCGCGCCCCACGCCGCAAAGATGATCGTGCGATCGCTGCGCTGGCCATTCTTCGCGAGCAACCCGAAGTCGCGCGCACTCTCCATCAAGCAGATCGTCCCCGCGAGTGGGTCGGCCGCGCCAAAGCACCACGCATCATGATGACAACCAACCACGACGAACTCCTCGGGAATCGTCGCGCCCTGCAATCGACCGATTACATTCGCGGTGGACTGCACGACTCTCTCCTGATCGATCTTGAGATGTAGGCGCACGCCTGCGTCTGCTTCGCTCGCGTTTGCGGCATCGCTCGTCAAACGGTACTCACACGGAAGTCCGCCGATCCACGCGCTCGGCGCAACCTCGCCCTTCATTCGCGCGAAAATCTCTCGCGCGGCGGCGTAACCGATTGGCTGCACGGGGATTTTGGGAAGCAGTTCTTCCGTTGGTGCCCGCACGATGCCTGGCACGGACTTCCGACCGGGAGTCCCCGGATCGCCCGGATACGGCAGCGTCAACAACGAACCGCGCTGAATGCACGCGTCGTTCGCCCAGCCTCCGCCAGCGGGCCACACCGTGCCCTTGCCTGAACCGGCATCGATGGGATCCGTGAAGATCACCAACGCCGCGCACCCCGCGTCCTGCGCAAACTTCGCCTTGTATCCACGGAAATTCCCGCCATAACGCGCGAGCGCGACCTTGCCCTTCGTTTCTACTCCGAGCAACTTCAGTTGCGCGAAGTCTTCGCGCGTTCCGTAGTTCACATACACCACCGACGACTCGACATCACCAGATCCGCTCCAGGCATTCCATCCGAGATTGAGATCAGGATGGGCCGTCTGCGGATCGACTGCGAGGTTCGGCTCAGTGATCGCGAGTGGAAGGATTCCTCGCCGAGGCGCGATCGTTTGGTCGGGCGACTGTGGAAACTCCGCGTCAACGATTTCGAGCAGCGACTCGGTCGGGCGAGGAAGAAGAAGTTCCAGGCGATCAATCTCAACCTCGAGACCGAAGTCAACGAAGGTCTTCGCGATCTTCTCAATCACGCGAGCATCCCCGGAAGATCCAGCGACATGCGGCTCGCTCGCGAGAAAAGCGTGAAACTTCGCAAGTTCCGTCCGCGACACCGCCTCCACAGAATTCGCGACGAGCGAATCGACTGGGACCTGCGCGAACAACAAGGCACTAATGCTCGAGATAGTCAAGATCACGGTCGAATGTCTCCTGCAAACAGAACACCGCGCAAATGCCTATCGCGCAACACGCAAGCCCGAGCCACATCGTTGCGGCGACTGTGCCCAACGAAGGCGTCAGCCACATCCACACCCAGGTCACCGGAACCGCAGTCGCGCGAATGAAGTTCGGAGCACTGGTCGCGGCCGTCGCGCGCAGATTCGTTCCAAACTGTTCCCCCGCTGCCGTAATGATGACCGCCCAAAATCCCGTCGCGGCGCCAACCCCTGCCATCAGCCAGTAGAAGCGAGTGTCGCTTTCGGAGGCGGAAACGATGAAGCAGACAATCGAGGCGGCGAGGAGAAGTTGAAACGCCAAGATTGCGTAACGCCGGCTCCGAAGATATTGACTCAGGAGACCGCAGAGAATGTCTCCCACCACGACGCCGCTGTACGCAAACATGATGACCTTCGCGGGCGAAATCGCACTTGAACAGCCGAGTGCAACACCGATCTCCGGCGCGAAAATGAACATGACACCTCCGACAAACCAAATCGGAAGCCCGCCAAGCACAACGCACGCGAAACGCGCCAGTCTTCGCGGCGGCCAGAGGAGTTGGAATGGATTTCCGCGCGCGACATGCGACTTCGCCCGAGCGAGATGAAACAACCCAGACTCCACCACGCCCACTCGCAGAACCAGCAGCACCAATCCCAGAATCCCACCGATGAGATAACAATGGTTCCATGAGAAGAACTGCGCGGCGATTCCGGCGGCGACCGCGCCACACAATCCAACCGCAGCCACCAGCGTGGTCGCGAGGCCGCGTCGTGCCGTCGGCATCAATTCACTCACAAGCGTGACACCCGCACCCAACTCGCCCGCAAGGCCGAATCCCGCCACGAATCGCAGAACTTCGTAATGCCAAACCTCCGTGATGAATGCATTGAGCAAGTTCGCGATCGAATAGACGAGGATAGAACCGAACAACACCTTCAACCGTCCGAACTTGTCACCGAGAATCCCGAAGGCGAGGCCTCCGCAGAGCATGCCAATCAGCTGCAAGTCGAGGAGATGCTTTCCGAGCGACTTCAGTGCCGCCGGATCGGTCACACCAAGCGACTGCAGGCTCGGAATGCGTAAAATGGAGAAGAGCACGATGTCGAAGAGGTCGACGAAGTATCCGAGCGCGGCGACGATCACAGCGAGCAGCGCGCCGCGAGAAGGCGGCGCATTCGCGGGCGAAACCGATGATGGAGGGCGAACCGCAGAGGCATCCAACATGCGCGCAATCCTAACGCTCAGCGGGTTACCCCTACGGCGCATGCGCGTTCCCCAAGCAATCGACGGCATCCGCTACACTTCTCCGCCCATAGGACAGGTGTCCGAGCGGTTGAAGGAGCAGCATTGGAAATGCTGTGTACGGGTAACTGTACCGGGAGTTCGAATCTCCCCCTGTCCGTTGCACGAAGCGACGCGCGACCGAGTGAACCTCGGTCGCGCTGTCTTTTTTCCTAGAGCACGCCCGCAAGTTGTTTGCGAGCAAGCGCACTCCAACCACGATTCGCGGCAGGACTCGCGGGCGAGGGATGCAGCAGTGTGACGATTTCGATCTCGTCGCCAAGCGCGCGACGGGCCGCCGTTGCGGCGAATCCTCCAACTCCAACGACGCACTTCGGCTGCACGATTGCATAGACGCGCTGCAGTGCGCCATCGCAAACCACTTCAAGTGCGGCGCGCTCACTTGAACTCAGTTTGTCGGGCGTGACATTTGCACCAGACGTGGACACAAACGCGAGCGGGCACCAGTTCCACACGAAGGCTCGGTGAAAGAAATCGCACGCATTCGGAAAGTCCTCCTGCATGAGTCCCCAGAATCTTCGACCACTCACTTCGCTTCGAGTGCATGCGAAACCTTCGACGGGGCGTTTGGGGTGAACCGATCGAGGCTGCTTCACGATGCCGCTGATGCCAAGGTAATCGCGAACTGCCGCGACTTCGCCAAATGGAACGCCGGTCTGCGCCATCCCAAACGGCCCTGGGTTCATGCCCAAGAAGAGCGCTCTCACGCGAACATGAGCGCGTGACAGATACAACTCATGCGGCACCTTCGCGTACTGCAACGGGTTGTAAACCGCGCTGACAGAGCCAGCAAACGAAAGTGTGTTCACCTCACGCGCTAACCGGCGTGAAGCAAGATGCAGCGCGCGAATGTGTGAAGGAATGCTCATGGCGAGGGTCGAGCGCAGGGAGATCCAAGATAGTGGGCGTGCTATACTCCGCGATCCTCACGGGTTGTAGCGCAGTTTGGTAGCGCGTTTGACTG
>SXUJ01000126.1 GCA_005790565.1 Planctomycetia bacterium | reverse complement strand
GTTGGGCAGGATGCGGTGGAAGCCCGTCGTGTCGTAGAAACTCTGCGCGGCGAGCTTGAGGAAGTTTGCGGCGTGGTTTGGTGCGACATCGTTCCAAAGCTCGACGACGATTGTGCCTTGGTCGGTTTCGATTGAGACCTGTGGGTATGCCATAGTGGGGGTCAGTGTAGGCGCTGATATCCCGCCGCGTCGACTCGCGTGTGCTGCATGGCTATGCCGCGAGGAATTGACGAGGGAGCGGCACATCGAGGGCGTCTGCGACGGCACGCGTGAGGACAAACTCATTCGGCGTGATTCTTCCATCGTGCGCTGCGGCCAGCGCGCAGGCTTCGAGCAACCGCGCGCGATCAGCGTTGGGAATTGCCGCGAGCTTCTCGACCGCCCCGTTCAGCGAGTCGAGTGTGCGTGCAATGGCGGCCGGAAGCTCGCCCGCACTCAGGCCGAGGCAGCGGCAGGCGGCGGCGTAGGCCTCGTGAGAGCCACCACTCGCGTGACTCTCGAGCGCGATGAGGCCGAGGACGAGTCGTGCGTCTGACTCTTGTCGCGAAAAAGTCGAGTGCGTCGCGCGGTGTCGTTTCTCCAGTCGCCGTTCCACTTGTCGCTCGAGCGCCTTCGAGAGTGCCCATTCGTAAACATCGATTCCGCCGTCAGCGCGCATTGCAAGCGCGAGCGTCTCCCGAAACGCGCGGTACGAAACAATCCCCATCGAGAGGAGTGCGGGTGCCGCGAGGTCGATGAGTGCGATGCGAGTGGCTGAATCGAGCGCCGCAACAGCAGCCGCAACTGCTTGATATCGAGAGAAGGCGTCGGCATCCCGTTGCGCAACGAGCGCGTCGATCGCCTGCGCGCTGCTTGGCTGGCGCGCGATCGCGTAGACGGCAGCACGCGCCCCTTGGGGTGTGCGAAGGCTTGCTCGTAGTCCAGCATCGAGACTTGCTTGCCAAGTGTGTGCAGCCTCGATACTCGCCGGATCGAGCGTGCCTGCTTGCGCAAACGCCGCAGAAAAGCCAGGGGTTGCGTCCGAGGTTGCCTGAGGCATGCTCCGAACTTTGGTTGACGCCGAAGTCGGTCTAGGCGAACCCGCGGCTGCTCGATCGAGTTTCTGCGCGCCCATGACTTCGATGCGCGAGATGCGCTCATCAAGCGGCGGATGCGTCGCGAAGATGGTGGAGAGACTTGAGCAGAAGAAGAAGTGATTGAGTTCGCTCGCGGCAGCGGCGGGGACTTCCGTCTTGTGACCATCTCGCAATCTCCGCAGCGCGTTCGCGATGCCGTCGGGATTGCGCGTGTATTGCACTGCCGATGCGTCCGCGAGAAACTCGCGCTGACGGCTGATTGCCGCCTGGATCATCCGCCCAACGAGGACACCGAGCGATCCAATGATCCAGATCAGAAGTCCGCCGACGACGATGGCAATGCCGATTCCACCGTCGCCCTTCTTGCTGCCGCGTGAGCCGCGCATGAGCTGCGGACCGATGTACCGGAAGGTGAACCAACCGAGCGTGCCCACCAGCATGATCCCCGCGATCGCTGCCGTTGTCCGTGCGTTGATGCGCGTGTCGCCGTGAAAGATGTGACTGAACTCATGCGCGACGACGCCTTGCAGTTCATCGCGCGTGAGGGATTCGATAAGGCCGCGCGTGACACCAATGACGCTGTGGGTAGGGTCGGGACCAGCGGCGAACGCATTCATTCCCGGCGTGTCAATCACATACACCGGCGGCACAGGCAGCCCGCTCGCGATGGCCATTTCCTCAACGATATTGAGGACTTGCTGTTCGGCAGGTCGTCGCGAACTCGGATCGATCGCGACGCCGCCAAGCATTTGCGCAATCGCTGGTCCGCCCGCCGAGAGTTGCGAGAGTTTGTAGAGCGTGCCAAGCAGGACGATGAGTGACACGACACCAGCCACGCCGAGAAACACGCTCAGGTTTCCGAATCCATCGCTCCACTGGATTTGATCGTCATGCTTCGAGCCTATCGAGATGGCGGTAGCGGCGACCACCCAGAACGATAGAATCGTGCCGAGCACACCGAGCATAAAGAGCGCGATGAGTCGACCGGATTGCGACTTCGCGCGATCTTGATTGGAGAAGAAGTCGTTTGCCATTGCGTCCCCTCGATGGTTGGTTACGAGAGTTTGACGCTCGGAAGAGCGCGATCCGCAGCGTCTGCTTCAAACATGCCCATCGTTGCAATGCCACAGGTCCTCGCGACGAGACTCGCGGGGAAGACAACGATTGATTCGTTCAGCCGCATGACGCTGTCATTGAATCCTTGTCGAGCGAAGGCGATGCGATTCTCCGTGCTCGAAAGTTCCTCTTGGAGCGAGAGTGCGTTCTGATTGGCCTTGAGTTCAGGGTACGCCTCCATAAGTCCGAACAAGCGGCCGACCGCGCCATCAAGCGCGCCGCTCGCACCCGCGAGCGCAGTCATGGCCATCGCGCTCGACGGCACGCCGCCAATGGCACTCAACGCGCTCGCCGCCTTCGCCCTTGCTTCGATTACCGCTTCGAGGGTCGCGCGTTCATGCGCCATGTAACCCTTCACGATTTCAACGAGATTGGGAATGAGGTCGCAGCGCCGCTTCAATTGCACATCGATTTGGCTGAACGCGTTCTGTGCGCGAACCTGCTGCGTGCGCAGGCGGTTGTAGACCACGATGGCCCAGAGCAACGGCGAGAGGAGAACGATGCCGGCGAAGCCAACCAATAGGAGCCATTCAAATCCACTCGCCAAGAGAAATGAAAAGAACATGGTGGAGAGTTTATCACGCGCCGCTGGGGCGCTTGGTCAGGAACGGCCGCGCACCGAGCAAGCTCAGGACCACGATCAGGGCGACTAGTAACGGCTTCCATCCTGCCGCTTCGATGCTCATGAACACGCTCCACGCCGTCACGCCGAGGTACACGAGTGGGGTGAGTGGAAAGAGCGGAACCCGAAATGGCCGGTGTGCGTGCGGCATCGTCCTGCGGAGCACGATGACTGCGGCAACCGAGAGTGCAGAAAAGATCGCAATGAGGACAGTCAGCAGATCGAGAATGGTTCCGAGCGAGCCAAGGAGGAGGGAGAGCAGTGCGCCGGCCGTGACGACAAGCAGTGCGTTGCGAGGGACGCCGCGAAAGGTGCGACGGCCAAGGGATGGAGGGACTTCACCCGCATGTGCCATCGATTCAAGAATGCGAGCACCCGCGATGAGCCCTGCAACATTCGTCGAGAGAAACAGTAGTGCGATGACGGCGCCCATGCCATTTCCAATGGCCGTGCCAAAGAGATGCCGTGCGGAAGTCGCGCCGATTGCTTCCAGAGGAGCGCCATCCACGCCGACCATCGCGGCCGGATCCATGACGCGCAGGTAGACGAGATTGACGCCGATGTAGAGCGCGAAAACAACGCCCATCGCGAGAAGGATCGCGCGCGGCAGGCTGCGGCCTGGGTCACGCAGCTCCCCTGCGATATCCGCGCCGGTAGACCAGCCCAAGTACGCGAAGGAAACAGAGAGTGTGGCGAGCGCAACGGCGGGGCTGAAGAAACTTGGGGCAGCGGTGGGAGCGACAATGGCCGCGTGCTCGATGCGCGAGTCCATCGGAGTCAAGAGGCCCGCGACGACGAACAGCAGCACGAATCCAATCTTGATGGACGCGAGAGCAGAGTTTGCGAAGAATCCAGTGCGAACGCTGGTGAGTTGCGTCACGAGCGCGAGCAGAATCGAGGCTGCCGCGATGAACTCTTCCGAGAGGTCTGCCTCGAACAAATCGTCGATGTATCCAGCGAGAAACAGCGCGACGAGTGCGGCGGAAAGAATGTACCCCGCCAAGATCGTCACCATCGCGACGAGGTAACCCACCGTTGGTCCGAATGCGCGCCGAGCAAACTCCACGCTTCCACCCGAGCACGGAATCATCGCCCCGAGTTCTGCGAAGCAAAGCGCGCCACTCAGAGCGAGGACGCCGCCGAAGACCCACGCCGCGAGCACATTCTCCGACGATTGAAGACTCGCACCGAACTGACCGGTGAGCGAGAAGATCCCGCTTCCGACCATTGCCGCAATGATGACGCACGCCGCAGTCGGCGCGCCGATTGTGCGAAGCGTGGACGGTTGCTCGAACGGGGGTTTCTCGTTCACGAATTCCCGATGCGGCAAGATGGATCGCGAGCGCGAAGTCCTTCGACGGTGTGTGTGAGGTTGCGCAACAATCCGTCGGCCACATCGTAAATGAGGCCGGAGACGCGAACCTCTCGTTTCTTGCACGCAACTTCCATGATCGGATTTTGTCGAAGGTGCACGACCTGTACCGCGACATTGATTTCGCAGAGTCGGCGGGCGCGTGTGACTTCGCACGGTTGTCTATCAAGTTCTTCGCGATAGAACTTTGAGATATCCCGCACATGCCGAACCCAATGTTCGACGAGCGACTGCGTGGGGTCATTTCGTAGGCCAGCGGCTATGCCACCGCAGCCATAGTGGCCGCACACGATGACATCACAAATCTCGAGCGTGTTGAGTGCATAGTCGAGGACCGATAGGCAGTTCAAGTCACTGTGGACGATGAGGTTGGCGAGATTGCGATGCACGAAGACCTCGCCGGGCGGGAGGTCGACGATCTCGTTCGCTGGCACGCGGCTGTCGGAGCAGCCAATC
>SXUJ01000125.1 GCA_005790565.1 Planctomycetia bacterium | reverse complement strand
CGGATACGAGGCGCTCCGGCAGTTCAGCGCACCGGCCCACTAGACCCCGAGGCGCAGGAAGATTTCGATTTCCATGAAACAATCACCCACCGAGTGCCGTATCCTGTGGTCACCGGATGGGCGTGACGAGGCTGGGAGCGATGCTTCTGACCACTCGACGCCTGTTGTTGTATTCAACAGGTATCACTCGAGAAGTACCGTCTCAGGGTTTCTCCTTGAGACAGTACGAAACTTGATCGAGACTCGACCGAGGCTCGTCAAGTTTCGATCGTAAGGACGCCAACCATGACGAACTCAACCCCAACTTCTGCGAACCGCCCACTTCGAATCACGAGTGCATTCACGCTCACCGAGATGTTGGTGGTGATCGGCATCATCGCGCTCTTGATCGCGATTTTGCTTCCTGCGCTTTCGAAGGTGCAAGAGCGCGCACGCAAGACCGAGACCGAATCACTGATGCAGGAGTTCGCGAAGGCGTGCGAACTCTTCCAACAGCAGAACGGTTTCTACCCTGGCATCGTGCCTGAGTCGATCCTCGCGATCGATCCGAAAATCTCCGGCACGGAGAACGCCATCCTTCAACTCTGCGGCGGCGGCATTCCACAGGATGATCCACTCTACAACGACACGCTCTACAGCACGGCCAATGGTTGGACGGAAATCACTTTCAATGGCGGCGCGGCTGGCACCTACCGAATCAAAGTGAATCCATCGAAGGTGGGTTACGGCGCACGCATCCGAGGCGTGGATACGCCTCCCTACTTCTCGCCCAAGGCCGGATCACTGGCCGCAGCGGCTGGGCAATTCTTGACTGCCGCCGATCCCGACCCATTCGCATCCGATACGTATCGCTTGCCGGATCTCCTTGATTCATGGGGCAACCCGATCATCTACATGCGACGCATCCGAGATGTCGGCACACTCGTTGGCGTTGCCGCGACCTCCCAGTTTGCGTTCTCTCCCATCACGCCGTACTCCGGTTCGGTTGAACTTGGAGATTCGGGACAGAGCCAGATCAATAGTCTTTTCAATGCCGCGATCGCCTCACAACGAGACGCGACGCTGGCGCAGATCATCCGCTCGAGCGCCTTCGGAAAGAACGACCAACCACTCTTTGGGACGGCGAAGGGATCGATTGCTTTGCTTTCTGCAGGCAAAGACGGGGTGTTCTTCTCCAAGCAGGATGGACCTGGATCGGTCGCGCTCCCCAAGATCGACATCATCACCGCGGGCGCCAATCCAACTGGACCCGATGTCGTCAATGAATACGACGATGTGCGGGTATTCAGCGGCTCTTAAGGAATCTGCATGCGCGGCGAGACGCTCGCGCACATCCATGAATCCTAGAAATCAGACGGGCGCGACTACGAAAGTCGCGCCCGTCTGAGTTGCATTGCATGCGCTCCGCGCTCATGGGTTCATGGGTTCATCGACTGGCTGGTCCTTCGAAGGTTGGTCGCCGCCCTTCTGCCCATCCTTGCCACTCTTCTTCTTGTCGGACTTCTTTTCGCCCTTCTGCTTGCCCTTCTTTCCGTCCTTTTTCGAGTTCGAGTCATCCTTGGAATCATCCTTGCCCGTCGCGTCAGCTCCCTTGCCTTGAGGGAGCGAAGGTGCGCCGGCGTCGGGCGTCTTCGTTCCGTCCTTGGCCGCATCCTTCCCGCCGTCATTGCGGCGCTTCATCTCCGATGCAGCCTTCGCCTTGAATTCATCGACCTTCACCTTCAACGCTCCGCGCTGTTGATCGTTGAGTAGTCCGTCGACCTGCTTCATGACGGACTCAAAGTTGGGTCGCGATTTCTCGAGCTCTTGGAACTTCGCTTTCAGTGCCGGATCGATCGGTTGATCGGCGGGAGCGTTCTTGCGAGCTTCCTGCATTTCCTTCAGTTTGGGAGCGGCAGACTCCTCGAAGGCCTGCATTTTTTGGCGGAACTCAGCTACGAGCGCGTCAAGGCTCGCGCGCTGATCCGCGCTCAACTCCAATGATTGCACGGCTTGCATGTAGGCCCGCATCGCCATCGGTCGACTTCCCGCCTGCATGCCGCGCGCATCCTTTCCCTGACCATCTTTCATCTGACCATCCTTCCCAAACCCGCGATTTCCTTCAAGCCCAGCCGGCGGAACCTTCGGTCCTTGAAGGGTCTCGCTGCCCGAAGGCGACTTCGGCGCGTCGTGCGCGCACAACAAGGATGTGGACAGCGTGAAGACCGCGCCAATCACGAGGAGTTGACGGGGCAGAGAAAATGATGGGGATGACATTCGGGATCGAGGTTGCATGTGCGTTTGAGCCTTTCAGAAATGAGATCGAAGAGCGTTCGTCAGAACTTGCGTTCCAGAGCAAAACGAAGAGACCGCATCGCTATTGCGAAGCGCACGCGATCTTGTGGCGCAAATCAGCATACGATTATCCCTCTTCTCCATGTTGTGTCGCTTCTAGGTATCAAACTGCCATGCCCCTGACCTCCTCTCACCTCACCCAAGCCCTCAAGACGGTTCTCGACCCTGATCTCGGGAAGGATCTCGTGACGCTGGGCATGGTGAAGTCCGCAGAAATGGCGGGAAATGTCGCCCGGGTTGGCGTGGAATTGACGACGCCCGCCTGTCCGATGAAGGACAAGATCCGCAGCGACATCGAACTCGCAATTCGGAACAAGGCGCAAGAGATTGGTGCAGGCGGCGTCAGCGTGGAAGTCGCGTTCACTGCCGATGTTCGTCGTCCCAATGAAAAAACTCGCGGCGAATCCAATCCCCTTCCGAATGTCCGACAAATCATCGCGGTGGGCGCAGGCAAGGGTGGCGTTGGAAAGTCAACCATCGCCGTGAATCTCGCGGTCTCGCTCGCTCGACTCGGCGCACGCACCGGACTTCTCGACGGAGACATCTATGGTCCGAGCGCGCCCACGATGCTCGGTCTCTCGGCGCTTGGCACGCAGACGCGCGACAATCTCTTGCTCCCCTTCCAAGTGCACGGCATCAAGGCCATGACCATCGGCAAACTCGTGGATGCAGACAAGCCTCTGATATGGCGTGGGCCGATGGCGCACGGCGCATTCAAGCAACTCGCGACGCAAACTGAGTGGGGCGAACTTGATTACCTCATCGTCGACCTTCCACCTGGCACGGGCGATGTTCCGCTCACGCTTTCACAACTGCTCCCTCTCACTGGCGCGGTCATTGTGTGTACCCCGCAGCAGGTCGCGCAAGATGACGCGCGACGAGCCGTGCGAATGTTCCAACAATTGGGCGTTGAGGTACTCGGTGTTGTCGAAAACATGAGTTACTTCGTCGATGACAACGGACAAGAGCATGATCTCTTCGGCCGCGGCGGAGCGCAGATCATGGCGGAAACGATGCAAGTTCCGTTTCTCGGCGCGCTTCCACTTCGAACGCAACTGCGCGTGCACAGCGACAGCGGCACGCCGCTCGCAAACTGGGATCATCCCAGCCTCGGCGCCGAACTCGATCGCCTCGCGAAGAATGTCGCAAGTCAAGTTTCCATTGCGAGTCTCGGTGGCAAGTACATGATGCCGACGCTCAGTGTCCGTTCCTCGTGACGATCACCCTCACGACTGCGCCGGAGCGACACGCCTCGCACGCCCAATCCACCATGAACAAGCGGAGAGCGCGAGCCATACCGGGCCCACGCAGCCGCAACACACTGCGGCGATCATTGACGGCAGCGCCCATGGCCCTTCTTCCACTGGAAACCCGGCAGCGTCAACTGGCAACTGCAGCACTGCGCAGACGGCAAACACGCTAGTGGCGAGCGTGAACGCGAGCGGAGCAGCAAAACGAACAAGGACCTCTCGGCGCATAGCCTGTACCTGCGGATTCCCATCGTGCGAAACGAAGTAGCCACCCGGTGCAGCTCGTCGATCTCGACGAAACACTATCCGATTTCATTGGACGGCGCAGCGCGGCCCTGGTTCAAGACCGACACACAGGTCAACACCATCGCGGTGGTGGTGCCGACACGCGCACGCCTTCCACCGTAAGTTTGCTCGCATGAAGATGCACCCCATCGGCATGCGGTTCGCCGCCGTAGAGCACATCGCCCAGGAGCGGCATCGCCAAGTGCGCAAGCCCCGCGCGAATCTGATGCCGACGACCCGGTCCTAGGAGATCAACCTCAAGCAAAGTGTGCAAGTCGTTCGCTCCGGACGCGCGCTCCAACCGGCTCCATCGACAACGACCGATTGAAGCGTCCCGGACCGCAACGCTACATGCAGACACGGTGACCTTTTGACTTCCCTTGTGTCGGCTCGTGAATGAAAGCGCGAACTCGCCCGAAACGCACTCGCCGCTCGCGAGCGCGAGGTACTGCTTCACGATGCTCGCGCTCCTCGCGCCAAATGACTCACGCAACCGACTGCGCGTTGCCTCGTCCTTCGCGACGAGTAGGCATCCGCTCGTTTCGAAGTCGAGTCGATGCACAATTCCAGCTTCGGGAAGGCTCCGGAGTTCTCGGCATCGGTCGCGCAACCGCGTTTCAACGCTGTTGGAACTGCCGTGTCGTTGAGAGACCGAATGCATCCGCGCAGGCTTGTCAAGGACGAACCAATGCTCCGTCTCATGGAGCACTCGAAGGTCAATCGGGGACGCGCACGCATCGTCGTTCGTCACGGGGAATCAGACTCTACACTACGAACCAAAGCTCGGACCTAAGCGAGTTCCCCACCTATGCCCTACTACACCAAACTTGGCAAGATCCCCTCGAAGCGCCACATTCAGTTCCGTCGCCGAGACGGCGGCCTGTACTCCGAGGAGGTCTTTGGGACAGAAGGATTTTCTGGTCCAACTTCGACGCTCTATCACATCCATCCGCCCACCCAAGTGATCGGATGGAAGCCGCTTTACTCCACCAAGGTCGAGTATGTAGAACGCGAGACGATGCGCATGCGACATGTCAAGAGCGCGCCGCTTCCTGCCAAGGGAGATCCGATCACAGGGCGCGTCGTGCTCTTTGGAAACAGAGATGTGGAGATGAGCGTGTGTGTGCCGGCGGATGAGATGAAGTATCACTTCAAGAACGCGGCCTCCGACGAGTGCCTCTTCATCCACTTCGGCAGCGGCACGGTCTTCACGCAGTTTGGCGCGCTGAAGTTCGGCCCCAAGGACTACATCGTGATTCCAAAGGGCACGATCTATCGCATGCAGTTCCATGAGGTTGCCGACGGTGACGCCGAACCGCGCTTCCTGGTGATGGAAAGCGTGAACGGCTCACACATCCTTCCGCCACCGCGCTACCTGTCAAAGAAGACCGCGCAGTTTCTCGAGCATGCGCCCTACTGCGAACGCGATCTCCGAACACCGCAACTTCCAATGACCTTCGACAAGAAGGGCTCGTATGAGGTGCGCATCAAGAGCCGCGACTTCGTGCACTCCTACACCTATCGATACCACCCGCTCGACTGCGTGGGTTGGGATGGTTGTTACTACCCGTATTGCTTCAACATCGGCGACTTCAGCCCCATCGTGGGAAAGCACCACATGCCGCCTCCCACGCATCAGACCTTTGAGGCGCACAACTTTGTGATCTGTTCGTTCTGCCCTCGGCCGCTCGATTTTCATCCGGAAGCAGTTGTGGTTCCGTACAACCACTCGAATCTCGACTCCGATGAGGTGCTCTACTATGTCGAAGGAAACTACAAGGCGCGCCGAGGCATTGAGGTTGGGTCGCTCTCGCTGCATCCGCAGGGCATTGCGCACGGACCGCACCCTGGCACGGTCGAAGCGACCATTGGAGCCACACATACGAACGAACTCGCGGTGATGTGTGACACCTTTGCGCCGCTTTATCCAACGCAAGCGGCCCTCGACCTCGATGATCTGGCGTACCCGAAGAGCTGGGAAGAGGAACCAGAGACCGCTGCCGCGCGATTGCGGACCGCCGCGACAACGACGGAGGTCGCCAAGTCGGCGACGCCTGCAACCAAGAAGAAGGCCTCGACGAAGAAAGCAAGCGCCTCGACAGCTTCACCAAAGAAATCGTCTTCGACCCAACGATCAGCAACCGCAAACACCTGGTAACTCCATGCTCTTGCTTTCCACCTGCTGCACCGCGGCTCTCCTCGCTCTCCCGTTGCAAACGCCCACTCCACCCGCGCCTCCTCCCCCGCCGACGGCACCTCCAAGCACGCCGCCCGTCGTGCAACCGGCACGCGGAAATCCCGCAACCATCGATCCGAGCACGGTGCCCGTGGCGCCAACCGATCCAACTCGCAAGGAAGCACCAAGCGGCATCAAATTCGAGAAAGTGGTTCGAGATCCGCTCCAACCGCCAACGCTTCTTGAGGCTCCGCGAGATTTCAGCGCGCCGCTGACAGCACAGTCGAATCTCGCGATGACCACGCTCACGCTCAAAGGAACGAAGTCCGAAGGCACCTTCGAGATTGAAATCGCAAGTGACTTCGATTCTCGCCGCACCGGCCTTGGCGGACGAACGGAGCTGAAGGCGGGAACGGGGATGCTGTTTGTTCATCCTGCCACCGCGGTCTACAGCTACTGGATGAAGGATGTGTCCTTTCCCATCGATATGGTGTACATCGACTACGGCGGAAAGGTCGCGTCACTCCACCGTATGAAACCGCAAGCGCGCCTCGAGGGCGAAGAGCCGGTGAAGTATGAACTGCGATTGAAGCAATACTCCTCGAATCATCCGGTGAACTTCGCACTTGAACTTCCCGCAGGAAGCATCGACGCACTTGGCCTGACGCTCGGAAAGAAAGTACTTCCCGATCCGCTTGCGCTCTTGAAGCACTGTGAAGGAAAACGCCAGTCGTAGGCGCGTCCCGCGTCCCTTGAGCGCTCGTGCGTCGGAGTGCGTCACCAAATGCAACGGGTCCGGTTTGCGCCGATCGCCATTCATTCGCGGCGGCGCAGTCGAAAGCGAGCGAGGGAATCTGCTGCTCGGAGCAGATTCCAAGTCGCGAGCGCTCGAATACTTGAGCGTCCGATTTGCGCCGATCGCGATTCATTCGCGGCGGCGCAGTCGAAAGCGAGCGAGGGAATCTGCTGCTCGGAGCAGATTCCT
>SXUJ01000124.1 GCA_005790565.1 Planctomycetia bacterium | reverse complement strand
TGGTTTCGCGAGGTGTTTCCGCACGAACAGACTGAGGATATTCCAGTCGCGTCGTGCGAGATTCCGATGCCGGCCCTCGAAGTTCCACCCCGACGATCGCGAAGTGCGTCGCCCCGTCGAATCGTTCCCGAAGAGATGCATCCGTACCGATCAGGTTTGTATGGAGGACTCGCAGGCGCCGGGGCGATGGCGGTGGTGGCTTGCTTGTGGGGGGTGCTCGCCGAGCGGAGTCTTTGGCTTCCGATCAACCTGCTCGCTGGACTGCTCGTGCCGTCGGTTGGAAACGCGGCAACAGAGGCGCTCTTCGCATTCAATCTCACCTGGACGATCGCGGCCGTTTTTCTCCATCTCGCGTTGAGTGTGATGGTCGGCATGATCTTTGTCGTCGCACTCCCGATGATGCCTCGTCGACCGATGCTTGCGGGCGGAATTCTCGCACCGATGGTGTGGACTGGAGCAGGGTGGGCGGCGATTCGCGTACTTGATCCATTGCTTGTTGACTATGCATCATTCGGATGGTTTCTCGCGAGCCAGATTGCGTTTGGCTTGGCGTGTGGAGCGGTGATCACGCGATTCAACCGAGTTCGCTTGCAGGTTGGGACATCACTCGCCACGCGACTCGAAGTTGAACAGTCCGACGGAGAATCGAAGTGAGTATGTTCTCTCGAACGCTCTCCTCGATCCTCGCCGGCGTTGTCGCATGGATCGGTGTCGCATGCGATCGATTGCCTGGGAAGCCTGCGCCTCGGGTCGATCCGCCATCCCTCGATACCTCGGTTGGATTCGCGGGCTTCTATGCATCGCGTTGTGCTGGTTGCCACGGGGCGGGTGGCACGCACGGTCCTGCTCGGCCGCTCTGCGATGGGGAGTATCTCGCGTCGATACCCGAGGATGCACTCTTCCAGATCGTGCGAAATGGAATCGCGGGAACTCGTATGCCTGGATTTGGCGGAAGCACTGTGACGGGTGTTTCGGATGAGCACATTCGAGCGTTCATCATTGGCATGAAACGCAGTTGGATGAACCCGCCAGGTCTGAAATCTGTCGTTCCTTGGGGCGGTGGTTCGTCCGATGCAAGCATCGAGCGAGGTGCGACGCTCTTCGAGTCGCGCTGTGCGTTCTGCCATCCGAGTGCAGGAGGCCAAGCTCTGCTCGCGGTTTCACCGCAAGGCGGCGATGTGCGGGATCCGTTCTATGTTCGACTCGTGAGTGATCAGCATCTTCGCACCAGTATCATCTTTGGTCGTCGTGACCTCGGGATGCCCGCTGCAATCGATCCCTACCAAGGCGCCGGAGGCGAGCGGGTCGCCGAGGCGTTGACCACAGAGGATGTCGACGCTCTCGTCGCCTACCTCGCGACCTTCCGACAGGCGTCCACACTTTCACCTCCAGGCAATGGGCCAACGCGATGAGTCAAGCACCCGAATCCATCGAAGCACCATCACCGGCGCCTGCGAATGAGAATCGCCGTGGATTTCTGTTCGCGGCGGGCTCCACACTCATGGCCATCGGTGGAGTACTCGTCGCCGCACCGATCATTGGTGCGGCGGTCGCGCCCGGACTGCTTCCGGAGAAGGACCAGTGGATTTCCCTTGGCGCCGCAGCGAACTGGATGCCCGGGACCACCGTCCTCGTCAAGTTCTTGAATCCCGGAGGTGCGCCAGACGATGGGATCACCCGTGAAAACGCCTGTTATGTGCGTTGCATCGAGGCGGGGAAGTTTCAAGTGTTTGCCGTGAATTGCGCGCACCTCGGATGTCCAGTCGAGTGGTTCGCCCAATCGCGTCTCTTCATGTGCCCGTGTCATGGTGGTGTGTACTACGAGGATGGCTCTCGCGCATCGGGGCCGCCACCACGAGGCCTCTTCGAGTTTTCATGGCGGATTCAGGATGGAACGCTTGAGATCTTTAGCGGTCGATTGCCCGGATTGCAGGAGGGGACCTGAACATGGGCGGGACTGGATGGAAACACCGCGCGTTGCGTTGTGTGCATTGGCTCGATGACCGCACGGGCGTGCTTTGGGTGTTGCGGCACTCGATGTTCCACCGCGTGCCGTCGAGCGCGAAGTGGTGGTATGTGTTTGGCTCGGCGACCATGATGTTTTTCATGGTGCAGGTCGCCAGCGGCATCGTGCTCGCAATGTTTTACGCACCGAGCGCCGCCCAAGCGTATGAGAGTCTCGTGTACATCAATGAACGGGTGCCATCGGGATGGATGTTGCGCGCGATTCATGGATGGAGTTCCAACGCAATGTGCCTGATGATGCTCGTCCATCTTGTGCAGGTTTTCTTGCATGGAACCTACAAGTACCCGCGGGAACTGACCTGGATCTTTGGCGTGTGCTTGGGCGTGCTCACGCTCGGACTTGCGTTCACTGGTCAGATCATGCGATGGGATGCGGACGCCTACTGGGGACTCGGGATTGGTGCCGCAATCGTCGATCGAATGCCAGTCTTTGGCGACGCCCTGCGTGGGATCATGCTCGGGGGCACGCAGATTTCTGGCGCGACGCTCTCAAGATTTTTCTCGCTCCATGTTTTCATTCTGCCCGGCCTGACCGTGGCGCTCTTGGGACTTCACCTCTACTCGATCTTGCGCAAGGGAATCTCGGAGATGCCCAAAGCGGGGGAGGTCGTCGACCCCGCGACCTATGCGAAGGGCTACGAGGAACGAGTGCGCAAGACTGGCGTTCCGTTCTACCCCGACGCCGCGCGTCGAGACATGGTGTTCTGTGGAGCAGCACTCATTGTTCTCGTCGGCATTGCCGCGTGGTATGGCCCTATGGGGCCAGGCGCGCTGCCTGATCCAACCATCATCGAAGCGAGCCCGCGCCCGGACGGCTTGTTCTTGTGGATTTTCGCGGCGCTCGCGTTGCTTCCACCTTCCTCGGAAACATTCCTCCTGCTCGTTGGTCCGCCCGTCGCCATCGCGCTTGTCGCGCTTCTTCCGTTCATCGCGCCGCGTGGCGAGCGCGCGCCATCGAGGCGCCCGCTCTCTGTCCTGCTCGTGTGTGTGCTGGCGACCGGCGCTGGCGTCTTGACATGGCTCGGGACGCTCAGTCCGTGGAGTCCAGTTATGGATGCGTGGACCTCCACGCCCGTTGCTCCGGAGTTTGTCGCGAACCGATCGCCGCTCGCGCTGCAAGGCGCGCTGGAGTTCCAGTTCGCGCAGTGCCGCAACTGTCACGCGATTGGTGGAAGGGGCGGCATGCGTGGACCGGATCTCACGGATGTCGCGACGCGATTGTCGTGGGATCAACTGGTGCGCCAGATACAACAGGGCGGTGGCAACATGCCCGCGTATGGGAAGACGCTGTCGAGCGCGGAAACGCAGGCACTCGTCGCATTCCTCTCGACACTCGATGGAAACGCATTGAGGGCGGTGATCCCAGGCGCGATGGAGGCACAGTCGAGTCCGGACGCGATGCCTGTTGCCGCAGGCACCCGTCCGTCATCAGGCGATCGGTAGTCACTTCCGTCGAGCTATGCCCGCAGAAGTTCTTCCCTCAAACGGATTCTTGTTGAGCGCTCCGCTCGTGTGCGCGGCCGCGTTGCTCTCCTCGTTGGTGTATGGAAGAGGGTGGCGAACGCTCCGTCGCAAGGGCGTTGCCGCGCGTGGGCGGTTCACCGCGTTCCGTATGGCCGCATTCTTCGGCGGCTGGAGTGCGTTGCTCCTTGCGCTCGCGTCGCCTCTCGATGCCGTCGCCGAGCGACTCTTGAGTGCGCACATGGTGCAGCACATTCTCCTCACGATGGTCGCGCCGCCATTGTTCTGGCTCTCACTTCCCGCGATGCCGATGTTGTTCGGCGTTGGAACGGCCGCGCGCACGGCGATCCTCGCACCGCTCCTTTCGGCTCCAGTTGTGCGTCTCATGTTGCGCGCGCTCGGGCATCCGCTCGTCGGATTCAGTACGATCGCTCTCGCGACGATCGCATGGCACATGCCGAGTGCCTACACCCTGGCGTTGCGTGACCCGTGGTGGCATCAGGCCGAGCACGCGTGCATGTTCGTTGCGGGCATGCTCTTTTGGCTCTGCGTCATCGCGCCTTTTCCTTATGCGAATCGCTGGCCGCGTATCGCGATGGTGCCGTATCTGGTCGCCGCGGATCTTGTCAACACGGCGGTGAGCGCCTACCTCGCATTCTCAAGTGTTCCCGTCTATGCGTGGTACGCCAACATCGGACCTGCGTACGGAACGGATCCGCTCCTCGACCAACAACTCGCCGCCGGATTGATGTGGGTGCCGGGGAGCGTGCTCTATCTCGGCGGCGCGATACTCATCACCATCTCGTACCTCTTTCCGCATCGCGTGCATCCCCGAGCACGCCGGATTCCGCTCACCGTGCTACCGAAGCGACCGCCGTCGCACGAAGGAGACCTCCTCCAGACTCCCTTGGTTGGCAGAGCGCTTCGTTCTTCGGGTGCGCGATTGACTTTGCGATGTGTCCTCCTTGCACTCGTCTTGTGCATTGTGCTCGACGGGCTCCTCGGAAGCCAAGACGCGCCCATGAATCTTGCGGGAACAGTTCCCTGGACGCATTGGCGTGGAGTGGCAATCGTCGCGATTCTGGCGGTCGGCAATGTCGCGTGTATGGCGTGCCCGTTGCTCGCGCCGCGTTCGCTGCTTCGGAAGTGGTTCACTCCGACACGCGCACTGCCTCGCGCGCTGCGTTCCAAGTGGATTGCGGTCGCACTTGTGGTCGCATGGCTCGTTGCCTATGAGGCGTTTGATCTGTGGTCGAGCCCGCTTGCGATCGCGATGATCGTCCTCGGGTTCATCGTGGTTGCGACGGCGGTTGACATGTGTTTTGCTGGCGCGAGCTTTTGTCGTTCACTCTGCCCCATTGGGCAGTATCAGATGTTGCTCGGGACGGTCTCGGCGCGGTCCGTTCGCGCCATCGATGCGGCGGTGTGTGCGCGATGTGTGACGCATGACTGTCTGAAAGGTCGGCGCGGGCAGGGTGGGGAGTTTCGTCCGGGTTGCGGATTGGACTTGTTCATCCCGAAGAAAATCGGCAATCTCGACTGCACCTTCTGCCTTGACTGCGTGAACGCGTGCCCGCATCAGAATGTGGGAGTCTTGCCGGTGCTTCCGTGCGCGGAGTTGGCGAATGCGGGCTGGCGCTCGCAGGTGGGAACGCTTGCGGCGCGGGTCGATGTTGCCGCGCTCGCGTTGGTCTTTACCTTTGGCGCGGCGGTCAACGCAGCCGGGATGACGGCGCCGGTGCTTCGCGTTCTTGAGGCGAGTGCGGGTGTCATTGGCGCAGGCGGCACTCTCGCACAGGCGTGCTTCGTCGTAGGCGGGATTGCATGCGGCTTCGGGCTCAGTAGCGCTGCCGCGGGGATGTCGAGCGTTGGCTCGTTCAGGGAGCGGTTTGCGCGACTCTCCTTTGCATTTCTTCCGCTCGGCGCGGCGATTTGGTTCGCGCATTTCGTCTTCCATTTGGTCACGGGCTTTGCGACGGCGGAGGTTGCGGGGTTGCGCGTTCTACACGACCTCGGGTGGGTGTCTGCATCGCCGGATCGCGTGATGAGTTGCTGTGCGCCGGCGCCTGCATGGTTGATGCCTGTGGAACTGCTCACGCTCTCGCTTGGCGTGAGCGGAGCGCTGGGCGTGTATTGGTGGAGCATCGTGGAGATGCGGGCGCGGGAGGCACTTGCGCGGAGCTTCTCGTCGGTGCTCTACGGTTGGATACCCGGCGCCGTATGCATTCTGCTTGTATGGGCGGTTGCGGCGTGGATCATGTTCCAACCGATGGAAATGCGAGGCACCTTCGGGTTCGAATGATGCATCGAGCACACACATTTTTCCTGTGCGTCGTCCTGTCACTAGGTGCCTGGACTTCGGCCGCCGAGGCGGATGGTGGCGCCGTGGTGTGGACGGGAGAGAGACTCGGTGCGGCTGCAGCGATACTCGTTTCGCCCGCGTCTCCGCGAGTAGGAACAATCGATGTCGCGTGGATCGGTGATCCGCGCGCGGCCATGCAAGTCGTGGCGACGCACGAGAGTGGCGTGCGCATCACGGCAGTGTGCCTCGCGTCGGATGCCGCAAAGGAGACGCACGCGCAACTGTTGCTTTCCACTGCTGGCGCATGGAGGATTGAGATACAGCCAAACGCGGCAGTGAACGCGGCGCCGGTGTCGGTTGAGCTTGTCGTCGATGAAGCGATGCCCAACTGGAGTTCTTTCGCGTTGTACCTCTTTGCGTGGGTTCCGCTCGCCGCGATTGGCGGCTTTGCGGCCGCGCGCCGGATGCGAGGATTGCGCGTAGGCTGATCCGCCCAAGGAGTGCACCATGAGCCAATGTGATCCCGCCACACCGTCGCCGTTCAAGTCCCAAGCAGCTCGCGTCGAGCAACTCGAGGCCGAGATCGCGACACTTCGGAAGCAACTCACAATCGCGCAGCGCGAGGGTGCGAGCATCGAGGGAGTCGGCGAGTACTGCTTCGCCGAACTCTCAGGCGAACGATCGACGCTGGCGCAGCTCTTTGGCGCGCACGACGACTTGCTCGTCATCCATAACATGGGAGAACGGTGCCTCTACTGTGCACTTTGGGCGGATGGACTGAGTGCGCTCACTCCTCAACTGGATCAGCGCGCCGCATTTGTCCTTGCGACCCCGGACTCGGTCGCGTCCGCGCGTGAGCAGGTCGCCGCGCGAGGGTGGCGCATGCGAGTAGTGTCTGACGCGGACTCGGAGTTTGCGAAGGACATGGGCTTCGAAGGGCTGGCGGATGCGGGCGGGGTTCGGCGACTTCCAGGCGTCAGCGCCTTTCATCGCAACGCGGACGGCCGCATTGATCGAGTCAGCGCCGCGACCTTCGGTCCGGGAGACACATTCTGCGCGATTTGGCCGCTCCTTGAGTTGTTGCAAGATGGCGTGCGAGGATTCTCGCCACTCTCTGCCCTCGCGATGCGTCAGCTTGCGGAGAGCGCCGCGCGTTTACCTTCGACAAACTCCATGTGATGGTCGACATGTTTGGAGTAGGCCTCCACGATGGCGAGGAGTGAGATCCTTCCGCGCTGGGTGTGGATGCCTTCGCGCGCGAATGCTTCCGATGGCAGCGTGCGTAACCAGCGCGCTGTGAAGCGGCGATTGGATTCGAAGAGGTCGAGCACCATCGCAAGGTCGAGGTCTTGCGCCGGCAGTCGGTCGATGAAGGCATTCTCGTCATACGCGATCAAGAGCGGAAGCGATTCGGCGACAATGCGGCGCATGCGATGGGTGCAGGCGAGGTCGCTATCGAGAAGGTGCACGATGACTTCTTGGATACTCCAGGTTCCGGGTGCGACGCGCTGATTGCGTTGCGCGCTCGTCAACCCCGCGGCGGCGCCCCGAACGGTGAGAACTCCCGCTTCATACGCGGCGATTTGCGATTCATAGGCTGCCATGCGCGCGAGTGTATGCGCAGGATCAGCGCGCGGCGGACGCGCTCAACGGTCCGCGCGGTTCAGGACATACGCGAAGACTTCATCGCCGCCCTGAAGCGTGTCCTAAGGAAACTTGAACACGCATCGAGGCAGGTGTGGATGCCGCACGATGTTGTGCGCCTTCGACAGCAGTTCCACTTCGGTGTATCCAGCGATCTCCATGAAGACCGGATGGGCGTTGGTGATGCGATCCGCGGTGTCGGTCTTTGAAACGATGATGCCGTCAGGAGCGAGAAGGGGTTCCACGCCGGTGAGGGAATAGTGAGGCGCCATGAAGCAGTCTTCTGAAACTGCGTGCGCCACAGTTCTGCTGCCATTGGGCTGAAATCCTCGTTTCCTTGAATTGCAGAGGCACTTATCAGGAATGCGCCCCGCGCCACTCGCGCAGCGAAGCAGAAGCGCCTGCGGCGTACACTGCGCGACCCGCGCTGAAGCGCGGGAAAGCTCGTTCGCTCTGGAGCATTGCCGCATGTCTACCCCACCCACAATCGTTTGGACCCTCACCGATGAGGCGCCGATGTTGGCGACATACTCCCTTCTGCCTTTGGTGCGCATGTTCACCACGAGCGCGGGTATCGAAGTCGAAGTGCGCGACATCTCACTCGCAGGGCGCATTCTGGCCGCGTTTCCAGAGTGCCTCGATGCGTCGCAGCGCGTGGACGATCATTTGACTGAACTCGGCCGGTTGTGTTTGAAGCCGGAAGCAAACATCATCAAACTCCCCAATGTCAGCGCCTCGGTTCCGCAACTCCGGGCAGCAGTGTTGGAGTTGCAGCAGCAGGGATATGCGATTCCATCGTTCGTCGACGAACCAGCCACGGCCGCCGAGAAGGATGCGCGAGTTCGCTTCGATCGCCTCAAGGGAAGTGCGGTCAACCCGGTGATTCGCGAGGGAAACTCTGATCGGAGATCCACAAAGTCAGTGAAGGAGTACGCCCGTGCCAATCCGCACAAGATGGGCGCGTGGATCTCGGATTCCAAGACCCATGTGGCGTCCATGGCGCATGGTGATTTCTTCGGCAACGAGGTCTCCATCACGATTCCGGCGGCGACGACCGCCCGAATCGAGCTGGTTTCTCCGGACGGGACGACCTGCGTGCTCAAGGACTCTTTGCAACTAGGCGCTGGTGAGATTCTTGATGGATCATTCCTCAGCAGGCGCGCTTTGGTGGAGTTTCTCGTCCGTGAGATTGCAGCGTGCCGTGCGGAAGGGGTGCTCTTCTCCTTGCATCTCAAGGCCACCATGATGAAGGTCTCGGACCCGATCATCTTTGGTCACGCGGTAAAAGTGTTTTTCGCCACGGTGTTCGAGAAGCATGCCGCGACACTCGCGCGGCTTGGCGTGCAGGTGAACAACGGGTTTGGGGATCTCGTGACAAAGGTCGCGACGCTTCCGCCATCTGAGCGCGCTGCGATCGATGCAGACATTGCGGCGGTTCTGGCGAATGGTCCTGCTGTGGCCATGGTCGACAGCGAAAGAGGGATCACGAACCTCCATGTGCCGAGCGATGTGATCGTCGACGCGTCTATGCCCGCGATGATTCGCGAGGGCGGAAAGATGTGGAACGCGCAGGGCAAGACACAGGATGTGAAGGCGACGATTCCCGATCGCTGCTACGCCGGGATCTATCAGTCGGTCATTGCGTTCTGCAAGCAACACGGCGCGCTCGACCCTCGCACCATCGGAAGCGTTCCCAATGTTGGGCTGATGGCGCAAAAGGCAGAAGAGTACGGTTCGCACGACAAGACATTCGAGTTGAAGTCAGCGGGCACGGTTCGCGTGGTGGATGCGTCTGGCCAAGTGCTGATGTCGCACGCGGTGGAGGCAGGCGATATCTGGCGCGCGTGCCAAACGAAAGATCCGGCGATTCGTGATTGGGTCAAGCTTGCGGTCACCCGCGCGCGTGCGTGCGCGACGCCGGCGGTGTTCTGGCTCAACGAAAGCCGTCCGCACGATCGCGAACTCCTGAAGAAAGTGCACGAATACCTAAAGGATCACGCGACCGATGGCATCGAGCTGCACTTCATGGAGCCGAGCGCTGCGTGCACATTCTCGCTGCAGCGTATGAAGGACGGAAAGGACACGATCTCCGTCACAGGGAATGTCCTGCGCGACTACCTCACCGATCTCTTCCCAAT
>SXUJ01000123.1 GCA_005790565.1 Planctomycetia bacterium | reverse complement strand
TTCGTCAACACTTCTCTCGTCCGTCTCACGACGGTTCTTCGGTCAGCAATGACCTTGAAGGCTCCAACTGCTACTTTTTCAAGCACCCCTTGCATTCGCATGGGGTGCTTGTGTTTTTGGGCGTCGCGCGTTCCTCAATGAGGACACCAAAGGACGGCGCCCTTGAACGCTTGGGGCATGTGATTGAGCGCTCGCCTGGGTTTCTACCGCGCCAAAGCGCTTGGACGGATTCCAGCGCTTGCCTTGGACGCCGCTTACGGAGTGAATCGGCACCAGTGGAGATCCCGCTCAGCGCGGCGGAGCACTTAGATCGAGGGCTGCAGTTCGTTTGAATCCCAACCATCGCGAGTGCATCGCGACGGGTGGAGGGCGAGCGCAGTCGCTCCATGACACGACGCCAGCCGCATGCTGTTTCTGCCGGCGCCCAAACTTGCCAAGTACACTCGGCGTTGTGATCGAGTTCCGTCATCGAATCGTGGATGTGCATGCGCGGAAGATCTACCCCGCGCGCGTGCAGGTCGACGGGCAACGGATCACCTCGATCGTTGAACTTGCGAGCGACGCAGTCGTCAACACCGGATTCCTGATTTGCGGGTTCGTCGATGCGCATGTGCATGTTGAGAGCAGCATGCTTGCGCCCGCAGAGTTCGCGCGCGTAGCGGTGCGTCATGGCACCGTCGCAACGGTGAGCGATCCACATGAGATTGCCAATGTACTCGGCGAAGAAGGCATTGAGTTCATGCTTCGAGAGGCGGAGTCGGCGTGCATGCCAATTGCGTTTGGGGTTCCCAGTTGTGTCCCTGCAACACAATTCGAAACCACCGGCTCATCCCTTGATGCGACGGCAGTCGCTCGACTGCTCTCGGATGCTCGGCTGTCCTACCTCGCCGAGATGATGAATTGGCCTGGCGTACTTTCTGGCGATGGGGCGGTGCTTGAGAAGATTGCCGCATCAAAGCGAGTGGGGAAACCGGTTGATGGTCACGCGCCTGGGCTCCGTGGAGCGGAGGCGCAACGATACGTCGCTGCTGGAATCAGCACGGATCACGAGTGTTTCGCGTTGGAAGAGGCGCGGGAAAAGGCTCGCGCGGGGATGCACATTCTTATCCGCGAGGGAAGCGCGGCGCGCAATCTTGAGGCGCTCTGGCCGATCATCGCCGAGTTCCCTCAGCTTGCGATGTTTTCAACCGACGACGCGCATCCCGACATGCTCGCGCTGGGCCACATTAATCGAAGCGTCGCGCGGTGCATCAGTCACGGCCTCGACCTCTTTGATGTGCTTCGCGCTGCGAGCGTCAATCCGGTCGAGCACTATCGTCTACAGGTCGGCCTGCTGCGCGAGGGCGATCGAGCAGACTTCGCAATCGTGGAGGATCTCAAGTCGTTTGAGGTTCGTGAAACTTGGATCGGCGGGCGCGAGGTCGCACGCGCGGGCCAATCACTCGTCGCGTACCGAGCACCCGCCACACCCAATCGTTTTCGGAGTGCCGTCTTTTCTTCGAGTGACTTTGCGCTGCGAGATGCGGACATGCGTGGGCGCGTTGAAGTGCGCGTGATTGAAGCAATCGACGGTGAACTCATCACCCGAGAGATTCGCGAGAGTCTGACGCCGGCTGCGGGAGTGCTTGAGCCCGATCCAGCGACCGACACGCTCTTGATCTGCGTGTGCAATCGATTCCAAGCAGCGCCACCTGCACTCGCATTTGTGCGCGGGTTCGGTTTCCTGTCGGGCGCGGTTGCGACAAGTGTCGCGCACGACTCGCATCAAGTGATCGCAGTCGGAACGAGTCGAGACGCGATCGTGCGCGCCGTGAATGCAGTCTTCGCTGCGCACGGGGGATTGGTCGTTGTGAACGACCGCGAGACGAAGCTTCTTCCCCTTCCCATCGCAGGCTTGATGAGTGATCGTCCCGTTGAAGAAGTCGCGGAGGCCTATCTTGAACTATCGGAGATGGCGCGTGCGCTCGGATCCAAGCTTCGCGCTCCGTTCATGACGCTTTCGTTCATGGCCCTCCTCGTCATTCCTGCGCTCAAACTCAGTGACCTGGGCCTGTTCGACGCACGCGAGTTCCGGTTCGTGCCGCCGATCGTTCGTTGAATGCCACACGCTTCGCGGGCTGGGGTAGCATCTCGAAGGATCGCGGCTCACCGCTCATCACCACTCTTCTCGCGAGATCATCTATGACGCAGTTCCCATCGTCGGATCCTCCACCATTCGGTGCACAGCCTCCAACCGAGAGCAAGCGAGTCCTTGCTGGCGTCCTCGGAATCTTGTTAGGCGCGCTTGGCATTCACAAGTTTGTGCTTGGCTACACCACATCAGGCATCATCATGTTGCTCGTCTCGGTACTCGGTGGGCTTGTGACTTGCGGCGTGGCCGCGAGCGTGATGCACATCATCGGACTGATCGAAGGGATCATGTACTTGACGAAGTCCGATCCGGAGTTCATTCGTACCTATCAGCAGGGGAAGAGGGAATGGTTCTGAGTGGCATCGATGCAGCGTGTTTCGATCCGCTCAATCACGGTCGCGTGCATCGCCGGAACCGTGCTTTGGAGTGCGATTGAACCGCGCGATCGGTTGACTTGGATCTTGGAGTGTTTCTGGGTGATTGGTGCCCTCATCGGGTGGGTCGGTTGGTGGCGACACAAACCCTGTACCCCGCTCCTCTTTGGCTTGCTCGCGCTCCACGCACTGTTTCTTGTCATCGGTGCCCGTTACACCTACGAATTCGTGCCGCTCGGCGAATGGGCACGAGAGTTTCTTGGGCGGCCGCGCAATGATTACGACCGAGTCGGGCACTTTCTTCAGGGATTTGTGCCGGCGATCCTCGCGCGGGAGTTGTTTCTTCGCGAGCAGGTGATTGCGAGGCGAGGCTGGAGGAATGTCACGATCCTCGCTTTCACCCTAGCGTTTTCGGCGGGCTTTGAACTCCTTGAGTTTGGCGCCGCGCTCGTGTTTGGTGCTGATGCGAGTCATTACCTCGCCATGCAGGGGGATGTCTGGGACACTCAGTGGGACATGGCTCTCTGCCTCGTTGGCGCAGCGAGCGCGCTCGCGCTGCTCTCGCATGAACACGATCGCGAACTTGCAACAAGCTTGCGTGCGGCAACGTCCGCGTAGATGTGGCGGGCGCATCACAGTCACGGAGTTCGCGCGTTCACCGCTTCGCTCGCAATCACGCCGAAGGAAGCCCACTGCGAGAGGTCGTTTGTGGTCTTGAATAGTGCGCGAGCCCCCTCGTCCTGGTGCAGAACATGACGAAGATACATCGCCGTGCCAAATGCTCGCGTTGCTTGATCCACCTCGATGCCAAGCGCCCCCTCGCTCGCAATGATTGCTTCCGAAGTGATCGTCCCCTTGAGGAGAAGGATCAACTTCAGATAGGTCTGATTCTCTTGGACATCCATTGCCACTGTGATCGGTTCAAGCGCGCTGCGTGCGGCATCGGCGTCCCCTCGCTCAAACTCCGTGATCGCAAGCCAGTATCGCGCCGCCACCCGCGAATCATCGTTGGTCGCGAGGTCGATCGCTTCTTGCCACGCGTCGCGAGCGGCGTCGAGATCGCCTTTGCAGAAGTTTGCGAGCGCGAGGTGATACGCAATGTTGCCTTTGAGGGTGGATCGTGGGCCAGCAGGCGTCGGGATGCCGTCGGGTTCGATCTCATCCTCTCTCGTCAGCATGAGCTGCCGCGCATCTGAAAGATCCTGAATGGCCTTGTCGAACTCGCGTACCGTGATGTAGCGATGCCCGCGGTGACGAAGCAGCTTTGGCGTCGATCCGAAATGATTGATCGCGTCCGAGTACCAGTGGATCGATTCTTGAAATCGACCGAGATACGCAAGCCGGCGCCCCACCCAAATCGATGCGTCTTCGCTCTCAGGCTCCCTCGCCACACTCTCGCGAGCGGACTTCAGATTCGCGAGCAACATGTTCTCTCGCTCTGAGGGGATCGCGGGGGCGAACAGAGGCCGACCGCTCAACGAGTGCGCTTCAGGCTTGGGGAGTACCTCGATGCTCGGTTGTTCGAGCATGGCCCGCTGCTTGGCGAGTGAGGTGAGCTCTCTGCGCAGCGGCGCCGGTTGTGTTGAGACTTTGAGTTCCTCGATGACGAGGTTGATCCGATCGTCTAACTGCGCCTCTGTGAGAAGCGCGAGTTCCTCTTCCGTCGCGGGCATTAGTCCGGTCTTTGAGGAGTACGGCACGGTGTCCTGGAGGGGGGTTTCATCGCTGGCATTGATGGTGCGCGTAATGCCCTCCTGATCGATCACCATGTCATCCGAAGTGCCATGCGTGAGGTCCGGTCCGATCGATCGAAACTCAAAGAGCCCTGCGGTGTCGAGCGTGTAAGGACTGCCCCATGGATCAATCAGAGGAAGCACGAGATTTGGGTTGCGCTCGGCAACGATCCCGATCGTCCAGACTGCTGGAGCGTTGTC
>SXUJ01000122.1 GCA_005790565.1 Planctomycetia bacterium | reverse complement strand
GTTACAAGTTTTACTCCGGCGGGAGCGATTCGCACGAGACCTATCCCGTCGTGTTCGTCTTTGATGGCGACGTTGGTTGGACGGACAGCAAGTTTGTCGCCGCACAAACGAATGTGCTCCCTGTTCCATCGTCCGCCATCGCTGCCGATGGCACGCTCAAACTTCGCATTCAGAATGCAGGCTTTGACCCGAACGCGGGCGGAGAAGGAGCTTTCTACCCCGGAGGCTCGACCATTATGTTTGATGCGGACGGACTTGAACTCATGCATCAGGTCGGCGGATTTGAATCCAACCTGATGCGCGCGCAACTGGTCAATCTCTGCAAGCTCGCGTTCCTCGCCGTGCTTGCCGTGTGCGCGGCAAGCATTCTCTCATTCCCTGTTGCAGCGCTCGTCTGTTTTAGCATCTTTGCCTCCGGCAGTATCGCGCCGTTTCTCGCCGTGAGTATCGCCGAGTACAACATTCGCTCGGAAGACTGGGCGCCCAATGCGTTCGAGGCCGTGGTGCGCTCCATCTCGACGGTCGTCGAGTTCATGCTTCGGCCATTTGGACAGGCGGTTTCGACCGGTTCGTTGGTAGAGGGAAGGCTGGTGGGGTGGGGGGCGGTCGGTCGAGCATTTGCGCTGATTAGTCTGGGTTGGTCGCTCCTCATCTTCGTGGCGGCACTCGCCGCGTTCCGCCGTAAGGAACTCGCGATCTATAGCGGGCAGGGAGGCTAATCGTGCAGCGCGAGCGCATCATCCAGTTCGTCTGTCTTGTGGTCGCCGCTGCGAGCTTCTGGCTGAGTGGCCGTCTCCTCGCGCCCATGAATGATCTGGCAGGAGAAACTTATCTGCTGCTCACCGTTGATGCGCCGACAGATACGGCGGCGCTGGGCGTTGTGGAACGCCGCATTCCGATCGCGAAGATCTACGCGATGGAAACCGTCCACGCTGTGGAGCAAGGCGAGCCATTGACCGTCGGCTACGACGGAGGGCTTCGCACTTGGGAGGGCCGCATCGGCGACACGCTCAAGCTCTCATGGCGTACGAGCAACGGCGAAGAAGTCGGAACGGCGCGGTTGGATGGTCGCGGTGGTCACGGACTTCGCTACACCGATGAAGCCATCGCTGGTGCGCCACCGATCGTTGCGCTCGGCACCGCACTCGGTGCGCTGCGCGGGTTGATCGTTGACTACTTGTGGCTCAAGGTCACTTGGATGAAGGAGAAGGGATTGTTCTATGAGGTGATGGCGGATGCGGACCTCATCACCCGTCTGCAGCCGCGCTTCCCAGAAGTGTGGGCCTTTCATGGCCACAACATGGCCTACAACATTTCGGTTGTGACGAACACGCCGCAAGAGCGGTGGGCGTGGGTGAACGCGGGTATTGATCTCGTTCGCAATCGTGGCATTCGATACAACCCAAATGACCTTGTGCTGCACAAGGAACTTGGGTTCTGGTTCGCGCACAAACTCGATGGTGTTGCCGACGACGCACACCTGCACTACAAACGAGAGTTCGCACGCGAGTGGCAGTTTGTGCTCGGCACGCCGCCTTACGACTACGAGCAGCGGAAGGCCTGGATCAAACGCATCGCCGATGCGCCCGTCACCTTGGCGGAGTTGGAAGCTTCCGATCCTGCGATGCGCGGGTTTCTCGACACGCTCATCGCGCAGACTGCGGTGCTCGCACCGCGGTATCGATTCGATCCAAAGAGTGACTTCAAGCGCTTCTTGGCGCTGCACGGTGAATGGGACGCGCGACGAACGAGTGCCTACGCACAGTTGCTTGGCATGCGCCCGAGCGCGGACGCGGCGCCTGGTATCGCGGCGTTGGACGCGACCTTTGGCGCTGCGGGAAATGCGAAGCAAGCAGGGGAGTTGCTTGATTACATGCGGCGGAAAGTCTTGCTCGATGACTACAACATGGATCCGCGGTTGATGTATGAATTCACGCGCGATACTGGCCCGCTCGACTGGCGCCATCCGCAGGCGCACGCTTTGTACTGGGCGCGTCGCGGGGAGCAGTTTGGGCAAGATCGCGTCGAAAAGGGCAATGACATCTACAAGACGATCAACAACAGTCGCGTGGAGATCCAAGCCATGCAGGCGCTCGCGCGGTCGGGGTTGGTGGGTTACGACCCGTTTAGCGGTGACAATGTGACACGCCTGAATGACCCACGATGGATCAAGGTCATCGATCGCAAGTTCCGCCGTTTGTACGACCAGTACTACGCGACGCGCGGGAGCGGCTCTGACTCGTTCACCGATTTTCATGAGAACTTCATGAAGGCCGCGATTCGCGAGCTCTATCGCTCGGGTGATGTGCAGGGGGCGCAAGGAATTCTCGACGAGCTCGACGGCCTGTACGGCCGAGGTGGCGTCGTCCCGAACGAGCAATACGCGATCCCCCTCGACACCTTCGTTCGCAATGTGACTTACGGCGAGTACGAGCAGGTGCCGGAAACCGCGCGCAGCGATGTGTACGCATCGCTCGAACGAGGTTTTCGCGAAGGGCTCTTGCTCGATCGCGCGGAAGTCTTGGAGGATGCGCTGCGCTTCGCGAAGGAGTTGACGACCTACTTCCGAGAAGCGCGATGGAATGACTTCGTGAACAAATTCGGTGAAGGTCGCATGCGAGAACTTCTCGGCGGTCTCGATGAGAGCGTCCCCGCCGTGCTCGCGAAGGTGCTGACGGACTCGAGTACCCCTTTGCTTGATCGCTTCGTGATTTATGGCAAGGCTCCGGAAGACCTGCGCGCATCGGTGTATGACCGCGTGAAGCCGCAGTTGGAAATGGAGTTCACTGGAAGCCAACTTTCCAACGGCAACCTCACGGTGGATCGCGTCTTGCCGGAACCGCCCGGACTTGAAGAGTTCCGCCGCGCCGCTGCGGCGCGCGCGGCTGCGCGTGAAGCGGAGCGCAATGATGAGAACCGATCCGCGGCCCAGCAGAAGTAGGACACACGATTCGACGAGCGCCAAGGCCCACCATGCAACACATCCCGCCAGCCATTCTTGCGATCGGACGAAACTACGGTGATCACGCAGCCGAAATGGGTGGCGTGACCGATCCGCATCCCATGCTCTTCATGAAGAATCCCGCGAGCGTCGCGAGGAGCGGCGATGTCATTCGGCTCCCAAGTATCTGTCGAGAACACGGTCCGCAGGTGGACTACGAGGGCGAACTCTGCGTCGAGATCGGTCGCGATTGTCGCGATGTCTCGGAAGCGGATGCGCTGCGGTTCGTGCGCGGATACCGCGTGGCGAACGATGTTTCAGCGCGCTGGTGGCAGAAGGAGGGATCAGGCGGACAATTCTGCCGAGGCAAGAGCTTTGACACCTTTTGTCCAGTGACCGAACTCGTGCCAGCAGAACTCGTCGGCGATGCGCAAGCACTCAAGATTGAGACCCGCCTCAACGGCGTCACGATGCAATCGTCGAGTACGGCGCTCATGGTCTTTTCGATTCAGTTCTTGATCTCGGAACTTTCCCGCGGCATGACATTGCTCGCGGGCACCTACATCCTCACCGGGACTCCGAGCGGGGTTGGAGCGGCGCGCAAGCCGCCTGTGTTCCTCAAGGACGGCGACGAGGTGGAGGTCGAAATCGAGCGCGTCGGCATCCTCCGCAACACCGTGCGCGAGTGAGTGTTCGCTAGCCCGCGCGATAGACCCAGTTGGCGATCATTCGCACCGTCTCGCGATCCTCAGGCGCCGCGGCGAAGCCGCTGCGCGCGGTACTTGTGAGAATCGCAAACGAGTCTTCGTTGCGCTGAGCCCAGAGCGCGCGATCCTCGCGCGACTTCAAGCGATCACGAAACTGGTTGTTGACCTTCCGGCTCGCGAGTACCAGATTGAACGGAGAATCAAACGGGTATCGTGCCCACGGGATGAAGTGGTCAACATCTCCTGCGCTCGGGGCCGCAAGGCGGTCGCGGGTGTAGAAGCACCGCCCATTTTGGAGTTCGTAGTACCGCGCCGCATACTCGCTGACATCCGTCCGCTCAGCGCCAAAGAGGAACGACTCAAGTTTGTGATCGGCTGCAAGTTGCGCGTTGTGCTCGCGGATCCATAGGGCCCATCGAGCTTGCACCATCGCCACGATGACGCCGCGTAGTCGCCGCATGCATGCGGCGATGCCTGGTTTGAGGGTGATGGCACGAAGCTTCGCGCATCCTGCGGCGTCGGGTGGGTGTCCGTAGAGGAATCGCTCATCCTCGGTCGCGGACTTCGCGTTCCCCGCGACCGATTGCAAACGATAGAGGACATCCTTCGCGAGCGTTCGCCTTGCTTGGATGACGAGTGCGTCGCGTCGTTGGGTGAAGATGCGGAGTCGGCGGTAGCTCGAGGCAGCGTTGGACGAAGCGCTCTCAAGGAGCGAGATCATGGTGGAAGGCTTGCGTTCGTTTGTCGACTGTTTCAGGATCTCGTGCACGCGAGGGTACGGTCGCGCCATGTTCCAATAGAGCGCGAGGAATTGACGCGCGACATCGTCGAGGTCGACTTCGAGCGGATCATTTCCATCGGTGCCTTGTTCTACGGCGATGTTGGTGAGCGCAAGAAGGAGCGCGAACTTATAGGTTGTCGTGAAGCGCCCGCGCGAGAGAATTCGCTCGATCCTCTCGAGGAACTCGAGGTGTCTCTCGGCGGTGGGTGCGGCGAACTGCACGATGCACGGCAATCTACCAATCGCGCGCGCTGCCCGTCGTGTATCAACGGTCGGGAACTTCATCGACGCCATGACCGCCCCACGGGTGGCATCGAAACAGTCGCCGAAGCGTCAAGCGCGAACCGCGCCATGCGCCGTGGATCCGAAGCGCGTCGAGCGCGTAGAAAGAACAACTCGGGCTGAATCGACAGGATCCGCCTAGGACGGGTCCGAGGACCACTTGATAAGCGCGCACCGCCGTCATCAGCACACGCGCGGCGAAAGAAGGGCTCGCACTCATGTGTCGTCCGTCGTCGTTCGCTGTTTGCGTTGTGCTCGTTTCATCCAAAGTGCGTGCAGGTTTTCGATCGACTCATCAAGCGCTCGCTGATACTGCGTGAGCGCGACCGGAGTGTGTGGCCGGATGACGAGGATGACATCGTACGCATCGCCCCAGGTTGGCGATTGAAGGCGAAACGCTTCGCGCACCAGTCGCTTGATCTGATTGCGAATCGTCGCGCCGCCAACTTTGCGAGAGATGCTGATGCCAAGTCGAGAGTAGGGGCGCGTATTCGGCTGCGTATGCATGGCAAAGAGCGCGTGCGCACACTTTGCACGGGCAGCCATGACGCCGCTGAAGGTGCCATCGCCGGTGAGTCTCCTTGATCTCCCAAGTGCGAATCCTCGCGGCACGGGCTTCTGGCCGCGTGCCTTCCTCGGTTGCTGGGGTTGCGCTGGATCAGGGGTTGTCATGCATCGCGTTCCAACGCCTTGCGCCAGCATCGCATCACACTCCGGCGGGTGACAAGTCCAAGGAAGGTACCCGCATGATCGACGACAGGAATCGCATCGAGGTCTGTGTGGGTAAATGCATCCACGGCATGTTCTAGCGATGCATCTCGTCGGAGCGGTTTGACGCGCTGGGCGAGGAGATCGCTGACGCTGAGCGCGGGAAGGGAAGCGCTATGGATGAGCGCGTACTTGAGATCCTGCGCGCTCACGATACCTTTGAATGCACCTTGCGCCGTGACGGCAACGAAGTGCTCGTGGCGCGTGGATTGCGAGAGTTCCACGAGTCTCTCTGCGGAGTCACACGGTTGCACGGTGCACGCCTCGATCAGCCCCGCGTCATGCACGCGAAGTTGTCGTAACGCCGTTGCGTCAGCCGGTGAACCGAGTCGTACACCGAGCGCGCAGAGTTCTGCTGTGTAGAGGCTGTGTCGTTCGAAGGCTCGACCAGTGACCGTCGCGACCGAGGCAACCACAACCACCGGGAGCAGCACGCGTGGTTCCTGCGTCAATTCATAGACGAGCATGGCGCCTGCGAGTGGCGCGTGCGTCGTTGCGGCGACTACTCCGGCCATTCCCGCGAGCGCGCATGTTTCGGGGGAAACTGCGCCGAGCACCGGTACTCCAGCCACGCAACTCCCAAAGCTCGCACCGAGCAGTGCGCCAACGAGCAAGCTTGGCGCGAACAAGCCGCCGATCGCGCCCGATCCAAGGGTTGCGCAGGTTGCGACGAGTTTGAGCGCGACGAGTACCGCGAGGAGCAGCGCGAGCCACAGGAACTGATCCGATGTGTAGAGCAGGGGGTTCATCACGCTGCGAGCGGCGGCGTATCCAGTTCCGTAGAACGGAGGTATGAGTGAGGCCTCCGCGGGGGACGCGGGGTCGAGTGAGGGCAGCGTGCCGAGCGCAAACTGCGCGTAGGTCATGCCAAGTATGACGAGGATGCAGGCGCCGAAGACTGGCTTCCACATAGGTGGCACGCGCAACCTGGCGAAGGAATGTTCGCTCGACTGCAGCAGGCGAATGAACCCGACCGAGACTCCGCCGCAAACCGCGCCAAGCACGAGAAGCGCGGGAAGTGACGCGCCGCTGAGCAGGGTCGGCTGCAGCATCGCGAGTTCGGCTGCGGGTCCGAAGAGCGGCGTCGAAGTGCCGAGCAAACTTTGGACAGACGCCGCTGCAAAGACCGCAGCAATGACGATCGGAATGAAACTCCGCAGCGTGAGCTCGCGGAGAATGACTTCGAGTGTGAAAAAGATCCCCGTCAGCGGCGCATTGAAAACAGCGGCGATACCCGCCGCGGAACCGCAGCCGACGAGCGTCGTCACTCGCGAGGGATCGAGGCGGAGGAGTCTCCCAAATCCGCTTGCGATCGTTGAACCAATGGTGACAATCGGGCCTTCGGGTCCGGCGGACCCGCCAGAGATGATCGTCGCGCTGGCGCCCAGCCAAGTTCGCAGCGCGAGCTTCATCGGGAGATGCGCGCGCTTGCGGTGAATCGCGTAGAGGACGCTGGAGATTCCGTGTGCTTTGATCTGGACGGGAATCGCGCTGATGACGATGCCGCAGAACAGCGCGCCAAGGATCGGCAACCCGCCGATCACAAACATGCGCGACCGCGGGTCGTCTGCGCCAAGCTGGGAGATCTGTTGCTCCGCCCAATGGATGGGAAGGATGAACCCGAGCGCCACGAGAGCCACAAGAATCCCAGTGATGGCGGCGATGATGAGGAGTCGCCGTTCACGATCGAGTCCGATTGCGGTCGCGCAGCGCCTGAGGCGGAGCCGAAACGGGATTGGGGCGTTTCCAGCGCTCCCGCCCTTCCTCGGGGGTGGTTGGAACTCCGATTGACTAGTTGGAGGTGACGGCAGAGGCATTGGAACGAGCTGGGAAGGAGGCGTTCGGAGCAGATTATCGCCGCATTCCCTCTCCCTTGTTTGCCATTGCGAGACGCGCTTCGCAGACGGAGTTGGGCTATGATGTTCCCCCTCCCCGAGAGTGGTCCGTGACGGGCACCTTGCTTCGCGGGTTTTCCATCCCGCGTTTCCTTGCACACCTCCTTTAGAATCAAACCATGATTGACGCACTGAAGAGCGATGAAATCGTTGAGAAACTTGGCGGTCGGTTCAAGCTGACTGCACTCATCCAGCGCCGCCTCCTCGAGATCGTCGACGGAGCGCGCCCGCTCGTCGAGCGCGAAGGGCGCTCTGACCTTGAAGTTGTGATTGAAGAAATCATGCAGGACAAGATCGCGCTCGAGATTGACCCGAGCGAGATCAAGAAAATGCAAGGCACGCCAGCCAAGCGAAGCCGGTGAGGTGATGCGAAGCCGGTGAGGTGATGCGAAGCCGGTGAGTTGATGCGAAGCCGCAACAGCTTCGCACATCGATCGGGTCTGCGCAGCGTTCGTTTCTCGGCCCATCTCATGTATCAACGGGACCACACCAACCTCGCCGCGCTCCGAGGCATGGATGTTGGCGTCTGCGTGACCGGCGGAATCGCTGCGTACAAAATGTGTTCGGTTGTCTCGACCCTCGCTCAAGCGGGCGCAATCGTGCATGTCGCGATGACGAGTGAAGCAACGAAGTTCGTGTCGCCGCTTACCTTCGAAGCACTGGCGGGTCGACCCGTGCATCTCAGCCCGTGGGAGGGTCAGGAGAGAGGTGAGGTGCAACACATTCGGCTTGCCCGGGGCATTCGTGTGCTCCTCGTCGCGCCGTGCAGCATGGACATGCTTGCGCGACTTGCGACCGGCCGCGCCGATGAAGTCGTCTCGCTGCTCGTTGGGTCGACTTCGCGCGACACCGTACCAGTGCTCCTTGCGCCGTCCATGAACGAGACGATGTGGAATCAACCGGCGACGCAGCGCAACCTCGCGCAGCTCACGGCTGATGGGTTTTCGATACTCACGCCGCCCGCAGGCTGGCAGGCATGTCGGACGATTGGCGAGGGTCGCCTTCCAGAGCCCGACGATCTCGTTGATGCCATCGTCGAAGCGCTGCGGGGTTGACGATCAGGCAGGGTCGTTGCGCAACTGCACTGCAATTCGATGAGAACCGTCAGATTTGTCCGGTAAGCCCTTGATTCTGCGTGGAATGCCATCACTCTTACGAGGGTCGCGCGAAAGCCACCTGCTTCGTGCGTTGTTTGCGAAGTTGCTTCAGTCCATTCCGGAACCATCCTTGAGGGTCATGCAGCATGCGTCAGCCATTCACGAAGCGCGTCGTTTTTGCCACTGCGGCTCTGGGTTGTTTGCTGCTCCTTCCCTCGATCGTCTCGGCTGCGAGCGACGACCAACCATCGGGCGGACGCTTTACTCCGATCGATGTGAAGTTGAAAAAGATCCCCAAACTCCAAGTGCGGGTCGAGCCTCTCGGCGGCGTCGACGCACCGGAGGGAGGGGTGGCGGGAAGTTGCAACCCGGTGCTCTCTTCTTTGACAAACGCCGACTTCAGCGGCGGCCAGTTTGTGGTGCAGGCGGGATTCGGCGAGCTTGAAATGGCCGGCGCGACCTACACCCTGACTGCCGCAGATTTTCCCATCAAGATCGAACTCGCGGAGATGATCTTCGCAACGAGTGCGGCAACAGTCACGACGACCACCAAGTGGTCGATTCTGTTCTACGAAGGATTACCGACGACAGGAAACTTGGTCGCGACATTTTCTTCTGACGGCAAGATCCTTCCGCACATCGTCATCCCTCCTGGCACGAATGGTGTGAATGTGCAAGTAAGTGTCGATCCCGGCGATCCGGAACAGATCATCCTGCAAGACACTGGATCGCATCAGTTCACGATGGCCTATCGCATCGACGATCACAACAACCAAACACAGAATCCCTGTTTCGTGGGGCCACCCACAAACTCGAATGCATTTCCCACGACAGATGTTGGCGGCTTGCAGAATCCGACGAAGAACTGGCTCTGGGCTTTGGATTGCGGCGCGTTCGGCTGCGCGAGTGGTTGGACTACCTTTGCGTCGATTCCGTCGCTCTGTCGTCCATCAGGCGACTGGGTGATGCGATGCACATGGACCCCATTCACCTGCACTTCACCGGGAGCTTGCTGCTTGCCCAATGGCTCCTGCGCGATGTTGACCGCAGCTGATTGCGCCACTCAATCAGGCGTCTTTCACGGTGAAGGGGTGATCTGTGCGGGCTCGACCTGCCTGCAGGGTCAGGGGCCGTGCTGCTTCCAATCAACCGGCGGCTGCCTCACGCTGCCCGCAGCGTCCTGCATCGCCGCTGGCGGAATCCCCGGACCTGATGGTCAATCGTGCACCGGTTATGTGTGCTTCCCGATGGGCGCGTGTTGTCTCGCCAACGGGGCGTGCATTGGTCCGGTGAGTCCTGGTGATTGCACCGCCGTCGGTGGTCAGTTCAAGGGCAACAATACCAACTGTGCCACGACGGTTTGCCCTCAGCCCACCGGTGCGTCGTGCTTCTCGACCGGATTCTGCTTGGTGCTGACCGAATCTCAAGCACTCGCCGCGGGTGCGTCTTGGCAGGGGCCGGGCACGACTTGCGTGGACAGCAACGCAAATGGCATGGCCGACGCATGTGAAGGAAATCCCGCTGACCTCAACGACGACGGATCGGTGAATGCCGCTGATCTGGCGATACTCTTGAATGTCTGGCAAACCTCGAATGCTGCAGCGGATCTCGATCATGACGGAGTGGTGGGCGCGCCAGACCTCGCGATTCTGTTGAATGCATGGAATTTCTAAGGGCTTGAAACTTCGAGAGCGGCCGGGTTCGTTCGCTCTTCAAACTACAACGCGCAGCCCACGCCAAATCTGGCGTGGGCTGCGCGTTTTTCGTGCAAGCGGAGAGGGGGAGATTCGAACTCCCGATGAGCCAATGACCCATACTGGTTTTCGAAACCAGCGCGTTCAACCACTCTGCCACCTCTCCAGTGGGGCGCGGATTGTGGCATCGGTTGGCTTCGAGGTCAACTTGCCTTGTTCATGCGGAAACTCTGCGGATTCACCACAATCGCTCGATCGCGCTGTTGGGAACCCAACCTCTGACGCCGCCGGCGAGTGAGATTTCTGTCCAGTTTGGACGCGTGGCCATGATCTCGCACTCTGCACCCGCATGGAGCGGTGCTTCGGTCGCGGCCGCGAAGCTGTCACCATTCCCTTTTCGCGGAAGCACTTCTGCAGAGATGACGACCGCGCGCGAATCTTCACGACGCGCAAATCGATCGCCCAGGAGTGTCGCGCCCGCGAGGCACGCAAGTAGGGCACCGGCGGTCATGGTGATTTTCCAAAGCCCTCGAGCGCGAACCTTGGAAGCGTCAAGGAGCAGCATCGCGCAGAGCCCGCACCAGAAGCAAACCCATCCTGCGATGGCGACGAACGCACGGGTGGGCTCATCGACAATTCGCCAGCGTTGCGCAAGCAGCGCGACGCCGGGAGGATCGACCGGGGCTGTGATCGCCTCTCGCGATCGTCGCGCCTCATCCAGATTCGCGAGAATTGCCGAGTCAGCCGGAGCGAGCGATTGGGCGCGGAGGAACGCCGCGATCGCACGACCGATTTCGCCTGCTTGCAGCCGCGCGTTGCCTGTGTTGAACCAACGGCCTCCGCTCTCATCACTTCGCGCTTCCGCTTCAAACGCATCGGCGCTCTTTCCGTAGAGCAGTTGTGCTTCATGTTGGGAGCCGGATTGCGACGCCTCCATGGCCTCATCGAAAAGCGTTTGCGCGCTGATTGGCGCGTCATCATTGGCGAACGCGCTGCTCACGAAGAGGGCGGCGCAGGCGAGTACGGCAATCCGCGTGCGCATCGTGGAGAAACTCATCGCGCTCCTCCCTGCTGTGCGAGAGGCCAGTCAAGTTTGGCTGCAACGAGTTGGCGAAGCGCTTCCTTCGCAAGCGCACCGTTCGCATCGACATCTCGACTCCCGCCACCATAGGTCGCGTGTTCGCTCGCTTCGAGTGCACGATCGAGCGCGCTGACGATCGCGTCAGTCGCACCAACGCTGGCGAGGACTTTGCGCGCATCGCTCCGCGTGAGTGCGCCAGAAGGAAGACCAGCGCGGTCGGTGATGAAGTCCAACAATGCAGCCTGTCGCTCGCTCGCACTGCTTGCAGCATCGAGGCGTTGCTTCGAACGGGCCGCGGCGGCGAGGCGACGCCGACGCAGCGGGTCTCGCGCAGCCGCTTGCGCGCGCGTCCGAGCGATGAAGAGGAGGCTCGCGGCGACGGGCGGGATCGCGATTACGGCCACGCTCCACGGAGCCAATCGAAATGTCGATCCCACGCTCGCCGCTTCCATGGCCGTGGCGTTCGCGACAAGTCCGCCGACCTTCGCCTTTGGTTGTTGTGAGGCATCGATCGCGGCCAACGAGTCATCCAAGAGGCGAACCTGTTCGCTCGCGTGTACTTCAATTCGAATCGGATCCGTCGAAACGGTTTCGAATCGCTGGGTTGTCGGATCAAATGAACTCAACGAGATTGCGGGGATCTCGTGGACGCGATCATGGAGTGGCCGGAGTGTTTGCGTGAAGACTTTGCGGCTCCCGTCGACGCGTCCGGCCGCGCGTTCGGCGGGAATCTTGAACGAACCACTGAAGGCTGGTTCCGCGCTTAGGTCAGGCGCTTGCAACGCGCCAAGGTCCGCTTGGCCATCGCGATCGATGATCTCCAACGAAAGCGTCATCGGATCGCCAACGGCGGCCGTCGTCGGTGCGACGGTTGCACGAATCGTAAAGGACCCCACCGCGCCTGCATATCCGCGTGGTTGACCCGCCGCAGGTACTGCGTGGACGGTCATGTTGGGCAGGGCAGCGGTCGCACTGACGAAACGACTTGACGCAACTTGGAGTTGCGAACCCAATCCAAAGACATCGCGTCGTCGACTGAGGGACGCAGGGTAATGGAGGTCGATGCGAATGACGCCAAAGTCCGGAGTGCCAGGCTGAATCGGTTCATACTCGCGTTCGATGCGGAAGCGGTAGTACTCCTCGCCCGCAACCAACACGCGCTCTCCGGCGGGCCGCTGCCCCTCGCGCCGCAGGCGAAGGAGTTCTTGCTTGAATGGTCCCAACTCCGATTGTTCAAGATCCGCTTGGATGATGTTCCAAGAGTCCTCTTCTCCCATCACATAACTGAACTCGCGGGAACGGAAGGGCTTGATCGAAATCGTGAGGCGGATCGCACACTTTTGCCCGAGATACACCGTTGAGGGAACGCCCTCAATGGACACTTCGAGCACAGGCGCGTCATTGCCTGGTTTGACGGAGAGCGGAATCGGATTGGACTTGTACGCGCGGCCGCCAATCATGGCGACGAAAGGGGGAATGGAATACGACCCTGCGCGGGTGGCAATGAGTTCGAAGGTCGCGCTCGAAGTCATGCGCTTTTTGCTCTGGCCATTCACAATGGAGATGCTTGTCTGCGTCTGTTGTCCTGGAAGTCGGCGAAAGAGAAGTCCATCGACTTTCGGTTCCGTGATCGACTCGAATCCATTCTCGCCTTCGACATCAACGACGAGCCGGACGAATTCGCCGACATCCACTTGCTGTGTATCCATGCGAATCGAGATGCCATCGCCGTGCGCGACTGCGGCGATGAGGAGCATGCAGAGCATCGTGATCGCCCGTGTCAGGCGCGCGGCGCGAATGGATTGGGTCGAGGAGATGAACATGCGTGGGTTTGGCTCACCAGTCTTTGCGGGCAGGAGTTGTACGCTTCTGCTGCGCCGCCAGTTTTTGCGCGCGGCGAATCTGCTCTCGATCTCGGATTTTTTGCAGGAGCTGCTCGATTTCCTGCTTCGACATGCCTTCGCGGGGGGGCGCGTCTTTGCCCTGCGCTTGCGAAGCGTCCTTGGGTTCGTTGGGTTCCGATTGCTCTTGATTCGCTTCGGGCTTCCCATCCGGTTTCGGCTCGGAGCGTTCCTTCTTTTCCTCTACTTCCGGCTTCGATGACTCCTCGGATGGCTGCTTGTTCGCATCTTGGCTTGGTTGGTCACTCTTGCCCGGTTGCTCTTGGGATGAGTCCTTGGGTTTTTCATCCGATGATTTTCCATCCTGTTTGGGGGAGTCCTGAGCGTCCTTGGATTCCTTGGATTCCTGTTCTTCACTCTTCTCGTCTTGTTGCTGCTCTTGCTGCTGCTGCTGCTGCTGCTCTTGCTTCTGCTGCTCTTTGAGCTTCTTGAGGAGTCGATGCGCGAGCTCTGCATTCGCTCGTGCATCCACATTCTCACTGCTCGTCGGATTTGCGCGGATCGAATCCTTCAACTGTTGCAGGGACTCTTCGAGCGCGGCGATTGCCTGCGCCTGTGGATCGGGAGCGCCTTCGGGTCCAGCGTTCGGGAGGGTTGGAGTTGCGCCTGCTTGCGGAGCGGTTTGCAGGGATTCGAGTGCCTCGCGATAACGCGTGGTTCCTCGGTTGTATGTCGATCGCGCCGCGAGTGCGTTGTTGAGTCGCTCCGCTGCTCCGCGGAAACTCTCGCCCGCTTCCGTGAGTTGACCAGCGCGGTATTGCAAGACCCCGAGGTTGTAAAGATGCTCGGGGCGCGAAGGGTCCCTTTCGACGACTGCTTGCGCCCGCGTCAGTGACTCGGCGAGTGCAGCGTCGAGCTGTGGAGCGGCAGCGTTCTCTTGCGCCCACGCAAGTGGCGCGGAGCAGAGCATTGCAAGGGCCGCGAGCCGAATGCGAGTCATCGCGAGGCCTCCACTCGAGTGGAGCCAGTCAAAGACTTGCCGTCGCCGACGAAACTCTCCGCAAGGAGCAGGACGAGTGCCAAGCCGGCGAGCCACTGGAACTGCGGATCGCGGACGGCGATGTCAGCGCCTTCTCGCGTTGTGCGTTCGATGTCTGATTCCGCCTTGCGATGAAACTCCGACATGTCAACCTGCGCCGTGCCCGCAGCAACGAAGAATCCGCGCCCAGCCGAGGCGACCGCACTCAGAGTTTCAGGATCCATTTTCGACCAGACCTCCTGTCCTTCGAAAAGTTGAAACGCAGTCCCGGTCGGTGTTTCGATGGGAATGCGCGCACCTTCGGTGGTGTCACCGATGCCAAGGCAATAGGTGCGCGCGCCATATTTGTCGAAGGCTTCCGCCGCAGCTTCGACAGGAAAACTCTCCATGTCTTCGCCATCAGAAAGAACGACGATGGCGCGCCCACCCTCCGATTCGCCGAACCCGGTCGCCGCGAGGCGAATGGCATCGCCGAGCATCGAGCCGCCACGGGTGGTCGATTGCGGGGTCAGAGCACGAAGTTGATCGAGGAAAGTGCGGTGATTGAATGTCAACGGACACTGCACACTTGGAACCCCTGCAAACGCGACAAGGCCGACGCGATCGCCGCCAAGTTGCTCGGTGAGGTCGCCCGCGAATTGCTTGGCGCGCTCGAGGCGATTTGGCGTCGCATCCGTTGCGAGCATGCTCCGGCTCACGTCAATGACGAGGACGCAATCGAAGCCCTCTTGCGAGACTCGCTCGATGCGACCCCCCCATCGTGGATCGAGGAGCGCGAGCAAGAGCATCAGGACCGCCGCGCAGACAAGGCCTGCTCGCAGGAGAGGGCGCAACGACGCGACGGCAGGCGCGAGCGCGCGCAACAGATGCGGTTGCGCAAATCGGCTGAGCGCGCGGCGGCGCCCAAGTGTGCTCCAGAACACCACTCCCATAATCGGAAGCGCAAGCCACAACCAGCCGAGGGCAGCGGCGTGTGTGAAGGTGAATCCAAGATCGACCTGTTGCATCGTTTGGGGTGGTGTTAGGGAAGGACACGCAGTCGTGTCGAGGAAAGGAAGAGTTCGGCGCACAGCACAAGCAGGGCGATGGCAAGAATTGGTGGAATGGAAAAGCCTGCGACGGAAAATGGCTCCACCGCGTACTCGCGGTAGCGCACGAGTTTCTGTTCCTCAACCTTGCTTTTTTCAAGTTGATCGATTGTCTCGTAGATGCGAATCAGGCTGTCGGTATCCGTGGCGCGGAAGTAGCGGCCGCCGGTTTTCTCGCTGAGCTTCGTCATCAAGTCTTCGTCGATGTTGACGGGCTGCTGCACGAATTGCGTGCCAAAGGGAGTCTCCATCGGAAACGGTGCAAGCCCTCTGGTGCCCATGCCGATCGCGTAGATTTTCACACCGCATGCCAATGCGAGTTCGGCTGCGTCGCTTGGTTCAATCTCTCCCGCGTTGTTTTCGCCGTCCGTCAGGAGCAAGAGCACCTTCGAACGAATGCGCATCTCGCCATCCGCGTTGGCCTTCTCCGATGCGTCCTTGAGTTTCTCGACACCGAGCGCAATGGCATCTCCGATCGCGGTGCCATCCTCGCCTTGTTCGGCCGTGCGGAGCTGGCCGAGCGCATCGAGGACCACGCCGTGGTCGAGCGTGAGAGGAACGAGCGCGTCCGCAAATCCAGCGAAGGAAACGACACCCACGAGATCGTTCTTTCGACCGGAGAGTCCTTCGCCTCCTTCGACAAACTGTTGCGCAACTGCTCGCAACGCCACAAGTCGCTCGACATCCTTGCCCTGAATCTTGAAGTCGTGCGCTCGCATGGACCCAGATCGATCGAGCACCATCTCAATGGCCACGCCTTCGACAAAGGTCTTGGTGGACTCGTTGGACTTGACTGGGCGAGCGATCGCGAGAATGACGAGGGTGAGCGCGATCGTGCGAAGAATCGGCACGAGGGGACGAAGGCGACTCCACAGACTCTGGGGTATCGCGTCGAATCGAGTCGTGGACGAGAAAGAGAGTGCCGCGCGGCGCGTTGGGCGAATCCAAGTCCACCACGCGCAGGCTGCGAGCGGAAGCAGGAGCAGGAACCACACGCTTGAAGGATGGAAGGTCATTTCGTTTCCCCTCCCTTCGACTGCGCGCCGTTGGTGTCGACGGATGGGATTGTCTCGGTCACAAAGGCGCGTGCTGCTGCGATGTCATCCGCCGCGCGTTGATGATCGGTCTGTGCGCCTGCGAACTTCACAAAGTCCGCGAGTCGGAGCAGCGCGGTCAATCGAGCGATCTGTGCATCGGAAAAATCGCCGGATGCGCGCGCGTGCATCGCGAATTCGCGTGTCGTCCAGCGCGTTGCGCCAATCGCGTAACGATCGGCCACATAGCAGCGCACAGTGTCGGTGAGAGCGAAGTAGAAACCGTGGCAACCACCCGAGAGCGTGAGGCCGGCTCGCCCAAGTTCTTCGAGTTCTCGAAGCGCCCGTTCGTGTGGGAGTTCCACTCGAGGTGGTTTCCTCACGCGCAAGAAATAGGCGGCGAGAAACGCGGCGAGAATCGCGACTGTCGCCGCAATCACGAGCAACGTCATCGGGAATCGCGCGTCTCGGATCTCGATTTCGCCAGCGATGTCGCGGTACGAAGCAGGATCGGCATCTGGTCCGACCAGCGAAGTGACGGCAAGCGTCGGAAGCAACGCTTCCCCCGTTTGCGCGCCGTCTGCGTCCCACGCCAAGGGAATCGCGGTGAGAGAGGCACTCGCATCAAGCGTGGAGAGTTTGATCTCAATGCCGTTCCGAGCGCCGGAGGGCTCGTAGATCGGCGCAGCCGCAAGGATGTCCCAATCGCCAAGCATGGGGCTTGCGGTTGAGGGGGCGCCCGAACCGGGCACGAAGCGTGCCGACGCCGCACCCGAACCACTCCACACGAGGCGCACGACAAGGATCTCGCCAACCTCAAGGCTTGGTTGATTGATGGTCGCAATGACCTGCAGCCCATCAAGCGCGGTGGTGACTGCGCTGGGCGTTGTTGCTTGTGCCTCCGTGCGTGCCGCAAGAGAAAACGCGAGCACCCACGGAAGCAGGAGTAAGAGGAGGAAGGCGTTGAGCTTTCTCATCGAGTGCCTCCGCCTGCGTGTGCGCGTGACGGAACACTGCCGTGACGGCCCTCGCGTTTGCGGAAGCACGCGAGGAGTGGCGGAAGAAAGTCCTCACCTGTTTCAACGAGCACAGGCTCGATTCGGATCCGTCGAAAGGCTCGGTCGATCGCAGCCGCGCGTTCGGAAGCACGCGCGGCGTAGGCTGCGCGCACTGCGCGCGAGCCGGTGTCGATGACGCGCCGTTCACCGGTTTCCAAATCTTCGAGCATCGCGAGCCCCACATTCGGCAACGCGCGTTCCGCGCGGTCGCTGACGACGATGGGAATGAGATCATGCCGCCGCTTCAACAGCGCGAGTGGCCGCTCCCAGCCGATACCGTCGAAATCGCTGAGTACACAGATCACTGCGTGGCGCCGCTGGACGCGATTGAGTTCGTCGAGCGCGCCGGGAAGATCGGTCGCCCGACCGGTCGGCTCAAACGCGAGGAGGTCGCGCGCGATGCGGAGCACATGCCGCGCGCCCTTCTTGGGCGGAACAAATCGTTCGATGCGATCAGTGAAGAGCAACAGCCCGACCTTGTCATTCGAGCGCGTCGCGCTGAACGCGAGCGTGCCTGCGATCTCCGCCGCGAGCTCGCGCTTCAACTTGCCTTGCGTGCCGAACGCCAACGATGCGCTGAGGTCCACCGCGAGGATGACGGTGAGTTCGCGCTCTTCGCGGAATATCTTGACATGCGGGTCGCCTACTCGCGCGGAAACATTCCAGTCAATGCTCCGCACATCGTCGCCGATGAGGTAGGGGCGGACTTCTTCGAACTCCATTCCGCGCCCGCGAAAGGCGCTGCGATACTGACCGGCGAGCGCTTCGCTGACGCGGCGGCTCGTTCGTATCTGCAGCCTTCGAATGTTCTTGAGAGATTCAGGAGAGAGCATCACAAGGCCTCAAGGCACCCGACGAAAGGGTGGAGAACACATCAAGGGACGGGCACGTGCTCAAGCAGCGTGCGCACGAGGTCATCGCCCGTCTTCTCTTCTGCTTCCGCCTCGTAACTCAGGATCAATCGATGTCGAAGCACGAGCGGCGCGATGTCTTTCACATCTTGGGGGAGGACAAACCCTCGGCCATCGAGGAACGCACGAGCGCGGGCGGCCTTCGCAAGCGCGAGCGTTGCGCGTGGGCTGGCGCCATACTGAATGAGGCCGGCGATGGGCACGCGGAACTGCGTGGGATCGCGCGTGGCGGTGACGAGGTTGACGATGTAGTCCTTGAGCCGTTCATCCATCGCGATCTCATCGCAGATCGCGCGTGCCGATCCGATTTCTTCTGGGCGCATGACGGGATCGATGGTGATGACCGCGTTCGACTTCGACATGCGGTCGAGGATCTGTCGTTCCTGCCGTGGTGTGGGATAGCGCACAACGATCTTGAAAAGGAATCGATCCACTTGCGCTTCGGGCAAGGGGT
>SXUJ01000121.1 GCA_005790565.1 Planctomycetia bacterium | reverse complement strand
GTGCGTCTGCTCGACCCGCCGCTCCATGAGTTTGTTCCACATGATGCGGTGCAGCAGGCAGAGCTTGCCAAGGAGATGGGGCTGAGTCTCGAACATGTGCAACGCCGCGTGAAGCAACTCCACGAATCGAACCCGATGCTTGGTCACCGCGGTTGCAGACTTGCAATCTCCTACCCAGAGATTCTGATCATGCAAGTGCGCGCGATCGTCGAGGCGACGATCGCCTGCAAGAAGAAGAAGGTCGACGCGCGCCCAGAGATCATGCACCCACTCGTGGGAACACAAGCGGAGCTCGCGCAACTGCGCAAGCTGACCATCGCCACGATCGCAACCGTTTGTGCGGAGCACGGCGTCAAAGCGACCGGCAAGAGTGGGCTCAATATTCCCATCGGAACGATGATTGAGATCCCGCGCGCGGCTGTGACGGCCGATGAGATTGCGCAAGAGGCTGACTTCTTCAGCTTTGGCACGAATGATCTCACTCAGATGACTTTCGGTTTCAGCCGCGATGACATTGGTTCTTTCCTACCGACTTATCTCGCTCAAGGGATGCTCGAGAAGGACCCGTTTAGTTCGATCGAGAAGGATGGTGTCGGCGCGTTGGTGTACATCGCGTGTGAGAAGGGCCGTGAGGTCGCCAAGGCGGAGAAGAAGGCCTTCAAACTCGGTGTCTGTGGCGAGCATGGTGGTGATCCAGCGTCCATCAGCTTCTTTCAGAAGTGTGGATTGGATTATGTGAGTTGCTCGCCATTCCGCGTGCCGGTTGCACGCGTGGCGGCCGCGCAAGCGAGGCTCGACTGAGTGGGAGCGCGGAATTCTGCCCCACGAAGCGTGCGGACAAATTCCATCTCTCCCTTTGGACTCCGACGGGCCGAGTGAATCGGCACCGTCGGCGACTTGGTTCCGTGCGTCCTCGAGTGTTCGCGCGGGATTTGATCGGCATTGCTCGAAGTCTGCACCTGCCTGGCGCTTGAATCCTTTTTGAAGAGTGGGAAAAGTCCGCACAGTTCGCAGTCTGGTCGGTGTGAATCTTGCGCGATTGCTGCGGATTCTGCCGTCGTTCGGCGTCGTGCTCCAGTGCATTGGATTTTCTTCGTCCTGAATCCGAAAGGCTGACGGGGACTCTGCTTTGTCACGGTGCGTGCCGTGAGGTGTGGAGCGCCAGCGAGCAGGTCGAATCTGACCGCTAGGACAGACAGACTTCAATCTCACGGAGGATCGCATGGATTTGCGAACCGGAATCTTCCCAACGCCCGCCAGAGACGGCGCGCGAAAGGCGACTGATGTCTCTCGCTCACGATTGAGCGCGCTCGCAGTGTGCGGCGCATGCCTTGGCTTCTCGCTCGCCGCAAGTGTGAGCGCGCAAGGGATTCCCGCCGAGCCAGAGATTGAGTTTTCGGCAATTGACACCCTGATGTTGTGGGAGGAGTCAGAGGGCGGAAACGGTCATTGCTATGCGATCATTCGCGAGCATGGAATGCTGCGATGGGATACGGCGGTCGGGCTCGCCCACGCGATGGGTGGAGAACTTGCTTCGCTGTCGACGCGCAACGAATTCATGTGGGTCTTTGAGAATGTGGTGGACAATCCTCTGGCATGGTCTGGTGCCGCGGGCCCTTGGATCGGCGCGTATCGCGACCCCACGCCCGAGGAGGCAAGCGATCCAACCCTTGGATGGCACTGGGTCGACCAATCGGATTGGAGTTTCTCTCCGTGGGATCTCAAGGTCGGCAATCCGCCGAATCAGAATTGCCCTGGGCAAGATGAGTGCGTGCTTCGATTCGCGGATGCGGAGTGCAACGGATTCCCGATGCCCCAGACCGAAGATCGCACCATCAACGACGCGTGCGTCGCGTGTTCTGCAACCGAGTTTGATCCCTGCACGGCCGTGATCGAGTTTGATGCGGATTGCGATGAAGACGGCGTCGTTGATTTCGCGGAAATCGTCTTCGGCAGTGCCAGCGACAGCAACCTGAACTGGATCCCCGATCACTGCGAATGCCTTGGCGACTTTGACGGCGACGGCGCGGTTGGCGCAGCCGATCTCGCGGCGCTGCTGCAAGACTGGGGAGCATCCGGAAACTCAGTCGCAGACCTCAACGTGGATGGCGCCGTCGATGGCGATGACTTCTCCATCTTCATGTCGCTCTGGGGTGTGTGCGAACACTGCTCCGTGTGCTAGCGGCTACGGGGAGACCGAGTCCTTGACGAATCTCACGCGACCCCAATACTTTGGATCGTGCATGTCGATTTGCCACTGCGGACTCCACACCCAATTGTCCTCTGGTTTTCCTGCGACCTTCTTATAGGGGACGGGCGGTGTGGAGGGAGCCGCATCGACCGGGGGAGCGGGTTGGGTGTAGCTGTCGTTGATCGGAGGAGTCGGCGCGCTCTTCGTCGGAGTCGATCCTTCGAGCGTCGTGGTCCACTGCACGCGCGAGAAATTCACGCGCCATTCGTCACCGATCTTTGGTGCCGCCGCAGCGCGCGCCTTCTCGCGAAAACTCGGAAGGGACAGCGTCGGTGGTTGGAATGCGGCCCACGGGATCGCCCATTCGAGCGTCCACGCGCGATCAACATCGCTCGCGTCGTTGAGCGTTCCATCGAGGTGGATTGCCGTGCGGAGCCCCTCCGCATTCCACGCATGTTCCGCAGGCCCATCCTCCTTGTACCGCTTGTGAAGGTAGAGATCGAAAATCGTCCCGATCGCATTGACTTCGATCTCGTAGTACTCGCGTGTGTCCCCGTCAGGATCAAGGAAGACTTCGAAGTCATTGTCGTGAAAGACGATCTCATCATGCGACTTGAGTGTCGCCCAGAGGTGCGGCTCTCGAAGTTCTGCCGCGATGTAGAAGTGCGTGTGATCCCACAGCATTTTCACGCGAGTTCGAAATCGCGGTGCTGGGAGCGAGGGGCCTTGAATATCGAGAAAGTCCTCCGTCCACGGCGCCGCGATCCAACCTGCGTCGTCCAACTTGCCATCAAGGGTTGGCGCCGTCTTTGTCAACGCGCAGGCATACTCGCGCGGCGGAGCCGTGATGGGACGGGGAGTGGTCGGAGACGCGGCCGGAATGGGTGCAACTCTGGGAGCCTCCGAAGGAGGCGCAAACTGGGGGAGACTGATCCAGAGAATGCCCAACGGCGTCAGCGTGATGGAAACGCTTGGAAGCCGATGGAGTGCAACGGTTGCCATCTCTAAAGCGTACCCTAGACCGCGCGTGAAGATTCATCCGAAGGGAGAATTGCTCGGCTGCAGGTCCGCGCTATGCTCAGTTGTCACGCACCTCGAGGAATCGCTTGGAACGCTCCGCTCTTACACCCGGTCATCGCAGCAGCGCTTCACGAATCTTTGAGGAGATCGGTGTCGTTCCGCGAGATGAAAATCTCTTTCATGAGGCGGCGGAGCGATTGCTTCGCGCTTCGGAAATGGTTGGACTCAAGCACCATCAGCAGATCATTCTCGCGCAGCCCAAGAGTGAGGTGATGGTTCACTTCCCCGTCCAGATGGACGATGGGAAGCACCGTTTGTTCAAGGGATACCGCGTGCAGCACAACGATGCGTTGGGCCCGTACCTCGGCGGCACGCGATTTCACCCGCGGCTCTCCCTCGACACCGTCAAGGGGCTCGCGGTGCTCTCGACGCTGCGGGCTTCGTTGGTGCGAGTTCCATTCGGCGGTGCGTTTGGCGGTGTGCGGTGCGCGATGAGTGAGATTTCAGAGGACGAGCGGCGGCGCGTTGTGCGGCGTTACTGCAGCGCGATTTCGCATCAGGTTGGTCCGGCGCATGACATCGTGGGCCCTGAATCGGGCGCCGACAGCCAGACGATGGCGTGGTTTCTCGACACGCTTGCGCAGACGACCCCTGAGCCATCGCGACAGGATCAGTCTCGCGCGGTGGTAGGAAAGCCCGGCGAACTTGGCGGCCTCATGCCGCGCGGCCGAGCTGCCGCGCTGAGCGCGGTCGCGGCGCTCGACACGCTTCTGCCGGATCTCGATGTCAATGCAGACGGTGCGCGCGTCGCGATCATGGGATTTGGTGCCGTTGGGAGTGCCATTGCGCGTGCGCTGACGGCGCGTGGAATGCCGGTCATCGCTGTGCTGACGCAGTCGTGCGCGGTCGCAAATGCGCACGGCATCGACGCCGTTGCGTTGCAAGCTCACCACGCGCGAACGGGTGGTGTGGAGAACTTTGAGGGTGGAGATTGCCTCACTGAGGATGAGTTCTGGCAGATTCCGACAGAGGTGCTAGTCGTCGCAAGCCCTGAGAGATCGATGGACGCGCTTCGTGCTGCGAAGGTTCGCGCGCGTGTCGTTGTCGAAGCGGGGCTTGCGTGCACAACCCCTGCGGCGGAGGATGTGCTACTCCAGCGGTGCATCGACTTGTTCCCTGACATCCTCTGTTCGTCGGGCAGCGATGTCGCGCACTTCCTTGAATGGAACGGACTTCGATCGCAGCCAGGCATCCGTCGTGAGGATGTCGAGGAACATGTGCTCCGGCACGCGCTGATGGCGGCGCGGCGCGTTCGGGTGGCTCGAATGAAGTATGAGTGCGATTGGAGACTCGCGGCACAATGCTCCGCGCTCGAGCGAATCGCCCGCGTGTATGAATTGCGCGGCGTCTTTCCATGAACACACGAGAGTCGTGCCATGACCATCTTTGCCAAGATCATCGCCGGTGAGATTCCATGTCATCGCGTCTACGAAGACGCGCATGTGCTTGCGTTTTTGGATGTTGGTCCGCTCTCGCTCGGGCACCTCTTGGTGGTGCCCAAGGAAGCCAAGGCATATCTGCACGAATTGTCGGATGAGAGCGCTGCCGCGATTGGGCGGGTACTCCCACGACTCTGCCGCGCGATGATGCACGCGACCGGGGCGACTGCGTACAACCTCTTGCAGAACAATGGAAGTGCGGCGCACCAGGCGGTCATGCATGTGCACTTTCACCTGATTCCGATGTCGAGTGCAGGTGGCTTGGGGATCGTTTGGAAACCACAATCGCTGAGTTCAGATGCTGGCGCGGCGCTCGCGACCGGTATGCGCGAGGCGCTCGGGTGAGCGATGGCGAGGCGCATGGACCGCTCGAGCGAGCGCATTGGCAGCACGTCCTTCACGCACAAATCGGCGCTCGCTTGGATCGTTCACGAAGTGGAGCGTGCGCGGTGCCACGCCTTCGACGAGTGGTCGTGCTCGAAACCGCGGCGTCCACGCAGGATGCGCCAGAGACGCTGTACGCGGAAGTAGGCACCGTTGTCACAACACTCCGCCAGATGCATGGCCGAGGTCGACTCGGTCGTTCATGGAGCGATCCGAATGGTGAAGGCGTGGCGCTGACCGTCGTGCTTCCTTCGCAGCCATTCGCAGACTGCAACCTGAGTATCGAGCTGCTTGCCATTGCCAGCGCACTCGCCGCGGCGCGCGCGGTTGAGGGGATGTTGCGAGAACCAGTTGGCATCAAGTGGCCCAACGACTTGATCCTGCGTTCTCGCAAGCTCGGTGGAATCTTGATTGAGCGAAGTCGTGATCGCATTCTGCTCGGCATTGGAATCAATGTTCTCCAGCGGGATTTCCCTCCGGCGCTGGCGTCGATCGCGACGAGCATGTCGCAGGCGGTGGGGACTCTCGCGCCCGCCGCTCGACTCGAACTCGTCGGAGCAGTCGTGGAGGAGCTCGAGTGCGTGCTCGCGATGGATGGCGACTCCATGCTCGGGGAGTTTCGCGCCCGCGATGTGCTCACGGGTTCAAGTGGCGCATTTGCAACCCCCACCGGAACGATCGAGGGCATTGTCGGTTCCGTTGAACCACTCCGAGGGTTGACGGTGCGCACCGCATTGGGCCAGCACTTCCTTCCTGCGGCAACAACGACTGTTCTGTCTTGGAAAAGCAAAGCCTCGCTTTAGCGGCATACGATGGGAAGCCGATGAGATTGCTCGTGTCACCGCGCCTTTTCAGTCCCTTCCTCGTGATCGTGGCTTCATCGCCGTGCGCGCGCGCAGAGCCGCCAAGCGTAAGGTCAGTCGATGACACCTCGCCGATTCGACTCGTGACAATGCCCAGCGCCGTTCGAGCGGCAGATTCCAATCGTGCCGCGCTGCCGGTTCGGACGCATGCTCACAGCAACCCACAACTCGACGCGGCGCTTCTGCGTGCGCCCGGACTCGTTCCGCTCGACGCCGGATTTGAGGATCGCGGCGGATTGCAGGTATCAACGCGCGTGGTCGCGCCAGACTTGCGATTGCCACTCGGATTTCAGCGGGTCTACGCGATTCCCGGAGACCCGAAACACTTCACACGCGGTGATGGCGCGATCTTTGCGGTGTTCCCGCGCAGTGTCTATCGACCCGCTTCGGGAGGTGGCCAACCGATGTTGCCGCCTTCAACCGTGTTTCAATTCGGCGATCCCAGCCGCGACCGCTGGTACGGAGTGACCGGAGTTCATCAGCCGGATGCGATGAAGGTGATCCGACCCGGAGTTGGTGGAGTGGTCGAAGACGGAGCGTCCGTTGGGATGCGTCAGAAAACCGAACCGGCCGCGCCCGCGGGCACTGCGGCACAGCACGCAACCGAGTTTGCCGCGCCGCGAACGGAAGAATGCTCTGTCGATCGCAGCGTGCCATTCGCGAAACTTCGGTTTGGCCCTGCCAGTCGAGATTCGTGAACGCTGTCGTCGGCGGAGCCGACGCGCATTGATGGGCTGGGCCCGCCACACATGGAGCGAGATCTCCGGCCATCGCTATTCACTCGCGCGGTCGTAGACGCGAGCGGGTGCACCGTACTAGTCGAGACCGATGAGCACTGTGATTGGGAGTTCAGTCCACGGAGCGGACGCTGTCGGCGCGTCGGCCCATCGCTCCCCGACCGCGCGTCGAATTCCGATGCGCAAGTTTCGTTGTGTACCCGTGTCGGCGATCCACTCTGCGGGCAGTTGCAGGGAGGCGCGCCACTCACCGACAAACCTCTCCACCTCGACGCCATTCGTTGAAGCGAATGCGGTGGTGCCTGCGCATTCGACTTTTCCCGTGGCAAAAATCGTCATCGACCCGCTGTCGCCAGTATTCACGATGATGCGATCGAGTGCAGGGTCACTACCGATTTCGTCTCGACAGATGAGCAGCAACTCCCAGCCCGTCAGGCGCTCGCGAAGGTGCGCCTCCGTTTGCAACTCAGTCGATGCAGCAGTGCGCGACCCTGTGGCGACGCTCTTGAGATCGAGGGGCGCGAGAAATGGTCGCAGCGCGACGCCCGGAACTCGCGCGCTCGTTGAGCGAACTCGAAACGGCAATCGCTTCTCTTCTCCTTGGCACCTGATCTCCAAGATGGCCGAACCAATCTCGGAGCTAGGAACGAGGGCAGCGCGAGAGGCTTCTTCGCCTTCTGGAAGTGCCACATGAATCCGCTCGAGCGTTCCAGGCGGGAGCATTGCCGCAGTACTTGGCTCAGGTGCGCCGAGCCAGTGCATCGGCAGGAGAAGTTCGGCCGCGGTTGGATTCGCGAATGCGAGCGTGATGGTCGCGTCATCTTCCCGTTCTGTCCAAATGAGTACCGGCGCGCGCACTCGATTCCAAGTCAAGACCGATTCCACCGCCTCCGCATCCGACTTACTCGTGTCGAGCATCATCGCGAGAAGGGCATTGAGTTCGGCAGGATCAGAAATCCACGCGGCGACTTGGCGTCCGTGCTCAAGATCCACAACGGTTGCGATGAGTTGTTCCGCAACCTCGCACGCGGTGCCCGGACTTATTTTTTCGATTCGCGCAAGTGCCGCGAGCCAGAGCGATTCGCACTGCAATGCAGCGAGTCGCGCAACGCCATCGAGTGGTGGCGGTTCCTCCCATCCGCGCAACGCCACACCGAGCTTCCAGCGGAATCGCTCAAACGGTGCGTTCGGGTCAGGGCGAGCAATGCCCGCATCGACTGCTCCATCCAGACCGAGTTTCGAGATGCGTTCACGCAGACGAACAAGCAGGTTTTCGTCTGCGGACGCGAACCACTCGACCGCGATCGATTGACCATGCAGCTCGATCGTGCTGCCGAGCGCGACATCGGCTGGGATGGTGACAAACACGCATGGCGCCGCGCCAGATTGAGGGTCGGTTGGTTTCGTTGCGTTCACCGCAAAGGGATACGACGCGGCTGCCCAACGGCGAGTTGCGCCCACTTCGGAGTCCCGAGGTTCGCTCCCCACCCAGGCCAGTTGGGCCAAGACTTCCCGTCTCGCCCCGGGGGAGTCAGTCGCATTCGCCTTTGTCCGAACAAAGGCAGTGGTCGATGTGGAAGGCGGGGTGTCGCTCGCAATCGGAACCAGCATGACCCCGTTGGGGATCGCGATGGGTCGACCACCGGTTGGGCGAACCTGATGCAATGCTCCAACGGCTGCCTCGCTGAGCAGCAATCCCAACAGCGCGGCCGCGCACGCGGTGTTGACGCGGGAAATCAGGCGATTGAGGAAACGCATCGCAAGGGGAATCGTATGCCATCTGCCGATTATGCTTTCCACGATGCCTCGGATATTGAATCTCTGTTCGCTCGCGCTCCTTTCGCTCGCCATGACAGGGTGCGGGGGCCCCAACGCGCCCGCCATTGCTCCACCAGACGCGACGAGCACGACTTCGGTCGCGGAGCCTGCGCCGCCTCCTGCGCCAATCGCCACGGAGGAGGTGAAGCTCATGAAGGAGTACTGGGAGACCGGCAAGTTGAAGTACTGGAATGAAATGCGCAAGGATGCAGCGGGGAAATGGCAGAAAACAGGCATCGGGCGCGCTTACTACAGCGACGGGATTCTCGAACGCGAGGGTCTGTACAAGGAGGGCACACGCGTGGGGATTTGGAAGTACTACGGCGATGATGGAACGCTCTCTCGAACCGAAGATCGCGGAGAGGGAAAGCCAGGAGGCGCGTAGGTCGCCTCGGGGGCGATGACTGAGCGCGACGAGGGTAGACTCATCGTATGTCGAGAGTTCCGCCGCGCATTTCCGCGTTCATCAATCAGAAGGGGGGGGTAGGCAAAACCACCTCGACGGTGAACATCGGTGCTGCAATTGCTTCGCTTGGACGAAAAGTCCTGCTCATTGACCTCGATCCGCAGTCACATCTTTCATTGCACTTGGGCGTGGATGGTGCGAGCGTTGGGCAGACGGTGTACGACCTCATGCTCGACCCAGACACGCGCACCGAAGATTGCATCGTCAAGGTGCGACCAAACCTCGACATTCTGCCTTCGACTGTGGATCTCGCGGCGGCAGAGATGGAACTCGCAAGCACTCCAGATCGCAACAACATCTTGAAGCATCGATTCCAAGAGGTGTGCGATCGATATGAATTCGTGCTGCTCGATTGCCCTCCGAGCCTCGGATTGCTCACCCTCAACGGTCTTTGCCTCGCGGGCGAAGTTGTCGTGCCGATGCAGGCGCACTTTCTTGCGATGCAAGGATTGTCGAAGTTGCTCGAGACGGTAAAGCTTGTTTCTCAAGGACTGAATCCCTCGCTCAAAGTCGGCGGCGTCATCCTGTGCATGCACGAGACCCAATCGACGCACAGCAAGGAGGTCGTCGCGGAACTTGATCAGTTTTTTGAGGAGTCTGCGGGTAGCGGATTGCCGTGGGAGCACGCGAAAGTCATGCGGCCGGCGATTCGTCGAAACATCAAACTCGCGGAAGCGCCGAGCTTCGGTCAGACGATCTTTGATTATGCGGAGTGGTGCCCCGGTGCGATCGACTACCGCACGCTTGCCGAACGATTCGTGCGGGATTGGGATCGTGCGCACGGCGTCGACGCAGGGGCCGTGCGCGCTGCCGAGGTTGCGGCATCAACCTCCGTCAGCGCTGCCGCAAACGAGCGCGCGACCGAGGCGGTGCCATCCGCGTCACGATCACCAACTCCCGCGAAAGCCGCGTCGCCAACTCAAGTGGCGCCCGCGCCGCAAGCGGTGGCCGATCCGAAACCAGCCACCGCGCGCGCGTCGAAGTCAGAACGCGTGGCGAAGGCGGCCGTTGACGCAAGTGCTCCGATCCCGATCGAATCACCTCGCACCGCGGCGCACGAACTTTCGTCCGCGACGCTCTCCGTCGAACCCAAGCATGTTCGTCGCAGCGTGTGACGCAGAGCACTTTTCCTGAGATGGCGATCCTCCCCGACCCATCCTTGCAAGGACTTCTCGCGCGGCGAGCGCGCGCCGCGTGGATTCTGGTGTTCGCCGCTGCGCTTCTTGCTATTGCCGTGGCCACGCATTGGCCGAATGTTCGCGTGGGCGATCCGACGCGGCCGCCCGACAAGATCATTCACTTCATTGCGTTTGGAGGACTCACCGCCTTGCTTTGGCAGGTTGGTTGGTTCAAGTCACGCATTGCAGTCGCGGCTGCAGGATTCGCGATTGCGATTGCGGATGAGTTGACACAGTCACTCGGCATCGAAGGTCGGCAGGCAAGTGTGGAGGATGTCATCGCGGGAGCCCTCGGGATCGTGGTTGTTGTGCTCGGGCTCTGGGCGTTCGCGCCGGTCGGAGGTGTGGCTGCGATGCTTCGGCAGCAGCGACGAAGAGTTGCGGAGCAGTTCATATTTTCGCGTCTTGGTCCGTGGCTCTCGCTCGTTGCGGCGGCAGGGTTTGGCGTCGTCGTGATGCTTCCGGCATCGATCCTCATTGACAGTCGCTTCCCGCGACCCAATCCGCTTCAAGCGGCACTGGTGGGTGCCGTCCTTGGAACACTCCTCTCTTCGCTGATGATGCTTGAAGCACTCGTGCGGCGCACGCTGCAAGCGACTGCGACTCAGCATCGGTGTACGGCATGCGGCTCCGACGCACTTGCCAAGGCAGACTGCACGCGTTGCGGAGCCGCGGTGCAGAGTCATCTCTTTATCGAGTGGCCGGAGGTTGGAGGAAGCACATTCTTGAGATTAGCCGCGAGGCCGGTACTGTTGGGTGTCGGTATCGTCGTTTCGGTGACGGTTGTCGTCTTGAGTCTCGGAGCACTCCGCTTGACCTTCCCACTCGCAGGTCAAGTCGACGCGCTCATCCACGGCCGCGCATATGGGATGACGAGCGTGCTCGATCTCACACTCGTGGGTGTCGCAGCGGCGTGCGCCGTCCGGTCATTTCGCGCACGAAGTGCCGCGAGGGCCGATGCCGCGAGCGAACGGTGCATTGCGTGCGCGTTCGACCTGTCACAAACGCCCGTATCGGATGATTCCTTTGTCGGAAACGATGCATCGGGTGCCGCGCACCGTTGCCAAGTAGGGCGTTGCGGTGAGTGTGGCGCATCGTTCGTGCGAATCGCGAGCGGGCAGGGGACGCGCTAGCATGGACTGCGTGATGCGCATCGCTGCACTGCCCACTCTCGTCCTTGCTCTGCTCGTTGGATGTTCGACCGACCGAAGTATCCTCGAGTCGGATGTCTACCTACCTGAGAACATGACCACGATTCGATCGGCGAACATTCGTCGAGTCGATGGTGCGCTCATCGGCGGAGATTTCTTGATCGCGGGGCGGGTGAATGACGCGGAAGCGTCCGTGGACGAGCTTGTTGCTTACTATTGCTCCAACGGTTGGTTCCTCAAGCGACAGATACCAGGGCTGGATTTTTCGCGAGCAGACTTGGTGAAGGGCGATCGAACCGTCACCGTCGAACTCGTCCGGCGGCGAATCGACCCCGCGAACTCGACGGGAACAATCGTGGTCGCGAGCGCCTCGAAGTCAGCGGCGTCTGTGGCGGAATCGCCGATGAAGTGATCGTGCGTCCCTTCACAGCCAAGCCCTTCGATCTGCGTGATGAGTAAGTCCTTCGAGCATCATGCACGCGTGGTGGGAGCGCTGACCCTTATCAGTCGGGTCACTGGATTCGCACGCGAGGCGATTTTTTCGCGCGTGTTCGGGCTAGGCCCAATCATGGATGCGTTTTCATTCGCGTTCATGATGCCGAATCTTTTCCGGCGACTGTTCGGCGAGGGCGCGTTGAGCGCTGCGTTTCTTCCACGATTCGCCAAGCTCGACCGTGAGGACCCGGAGTCTGCCCGTCGGTTCGGCGCGCTGATGCTCGCGGTGAGTGGGGGCATCTTTTTCGCCGTGCTCGCAGTCGTGGAATTGATTCTTGTCGTGCTCTGGTGGAACGCCCCCGAGTACGCGGTGGATTTTCATCCGCCGCTGCATGTGGGGGGCGCACTCATTCCATCCCTCTCCGTGCAATCGGCTGCATTGGGATATCTGCTCGCGATGCTCATGATGCCGTACATGCCGCTGGTCTGCCTCGTCGCGCTTTCGGGCGCCGTGCTGCAGTCGAAGGATCGGTTTGTGGTGACGGCCGCGGCCCCCATCATCCTGAACATCGCGTTTGTCGTGGCCGCGCTCGCGGGCATTCCATTTCTTGGCGATGAGGCCGGACACCGCGCGCACATCCTCCTCGTGGCCGTCAGCGTCCTTGGGGCTGGGGTGCTCCAAGTCCTTTGGACATTCGGAGCGCTCCGCAAGGTTGGCCTCATTCTCGACCATCGCGATCCGATAGCGTGGATGCATGTGAAGAAGACGCTCGCAGAGAGTTTGCCAGTGATGTTCGGTGTCGGCGTGCTTCAACTGAATACCTTCGTTGATGGGCTCATCGCCAGTTGGCCGACGCTCATGGGTCCGACGATCTTTGGATTTCAGTATCCACTGCAGGCGGGAGCAATGGCGGCGTTTGCCGGCGCGCAACGGTTGTACGAGTTCCCTCTCGCGGTCTTTGGCATTTCCATTGCCACAGCGATGTTCCCCGCGCTCGCACGGTCATCGAGTCAACCCGAGGCATTCGCTTCGATCGTGCGCAGCGGGATCGAGCGAGCGTGGTTTGTTGGTTTGCCCGCGAGCGTGGGTTTGTTTCTCGTTGCCGAACCCGCTTGCGGGGTGGCGTTTCAGGGCAGTGAGTTCACATACGACGACACGCTGCGCGTCGCGGCAATTCTTCGTGGGTTTGCCATTGCGATTTGGTCGTACTCCATCGTGCACATCGCCGCGCGAGCGTTCTACGCGCTTGATGATCGTCAGACTCCGCTCCGCGTTGCTCTCGGCATGCTTGTGCTGAATGTCGCACTGAACCTGACGCTCATCTTTTCATCCTTGCGCGAGGCAGGTCTGGCGTACTCCACGGCGATCTGTTCGGTCGTGCAATGTGTTGTGCTGCTCGCCCTTCTTCGACGAAGAGTGCCTGGGTTGATTCCGCCGAGTCTGTTCGTGGTGTTGTTGAAACCCGCGGTGGCGACGCTCGGAATGGCGCTCTGCGTGATCGCCGTTGGTTCATTCCTCCCAAGTGGGACGGATTGGAACTCACTCCTCTTGCGCTTCATAGGTGCATCTGGCGCGGGTGTGGTGAGCTATTGCGCCGCGGCAGCACTGCTTCGTGCGCGCCCAAAGAGCATTTGAGGGTGTAGAGGCGGGCAGCAGACTAGATGCCTCGTGGCTGGTCTTCTCTCCCCAATCCGAGCCATTGCGGGAGGCAATGCGCCGAGTGTGGTGAATGGGACGTCTCGGTTCCGCGCGATGACTCCGTTGTCTGTTGGGGATGGAATGACTCTGGCCAGTGCACCGTTCCGAATTCGATGGGCGAAGTTGTCGCCACATCCGCCGGCTTTGAGCACACTGTCGCCATCCCAACGGATGGCACCGTCCGATGCTGGGGATTCAACGACTTCGGACAGTGCGTCGTGCCCAAGGGCCTCGCGCGTGCCACGGAAGTTTCGGCGGGAGGCATGCACACGGTGGTTTCATTGCGCTCGAGGTGATGCAGTGGCTCAAATCGTCGCATCGAGCTTGCATAACCCATCCAAACCCTAGGGACGGAACGAGTGCGCCCGCGGAATCGGCGTTTGTGCTGCTCTGCTCGGCAGGAAGTGCCGATCCCGCTTCTTGGAGAACTCATGGACGCGCTCCCGCAGAATGGAAAACTGCATCGGCCAGCATCCGCACGCACCGATGTGCTCGCACTCATTGACGAAATGGAGCGCTCTGTTTCGACGCTACGCGCTGTGCAAGACGCGCTCGACTGCGAGCGATCGAGCGCGGCGGCACTCGCGGATGAACGCGACGGATTGCTTGAGAACAGCCTTGCCGCGCAGGCGCGCATCGCACACCTCAGTTGTGAGCGAGAAGAGTTCCGCAAGGCGCTGGAAGAGTCGCGCGGTGAGGTGATGTCGCTCAAGGCAGCCGCAGTCGCTACGGCCTCGATGAATGCACAGTGGGAAGCGGAGTGCGCGTCACGCGCAACGATTTGCACTGCCGCAGAACAAGCTCTCGACTCGCTTCGCGCCGAGTGCGCGCAGCAACAGGCGATTGCGAGTCAAGCCCGCGCCGAGTGCGAGTCGCTACGGGCGTCTTATGACAGTCTCGCCATCGCGGGCGGCGCCTCCGACGAGGCGAGCGCTTCCCTGCAGTCACTTCTCGATCAGAAGGAGGGCATGCTGCGTGAGGTGCGGGCCTCTCTCGCGTCCGCCGAGGCGCTCGCGAGCGACCTTGAAACCCGTGTGGCGACTGCGCGGCGCGAGAGCGAAGCTCGCTCGCGAGAGGCGGAAAGCGCGCAAGGCAATCTTCGGCTCGCCACGGAACGGCTTGCAGTTCTCGCCAAGCACACTGTCGAACAGGCGCGAAAGATCGCGGAGCTGCAAGGGCAACTCGCGGCAGGGCGGAGTGGTGAGACCGCCTCCGAGAGCGCCGCGTGGGATACCGAGCGAGCGAACTTTGAGTCGCGGCTCGTTGTGGCGGCGAAGGAACTTCGCGACGAGCGGGAGATGAACGCGCAGATGCGAGCGACGGCGGCATCGAATGCGCACGCAGGCGAAGTGGCAAGCCCAGAGTTGGCGGAACTGGCTGCGATGCGCCGAGAACTTGCACGCCGTGCGGCGTTTCTTGAGCATCGTCGTGAGACGCTTCGAAAGTATCGCGCCGCGGTCGGCGCGCGGCGCGCGGAGTGGGGCGCTCGCGAGGCTGAGATCGCGCGAGCAGTCGAGCGAAAGATCAATGAAGTCCGCGAGGAAGCTCGTGTGGATGCGAAGCGCGATGCCGAGCAGCGCGTGCGCGAGGCGGTCGCCGAACTGCAGCGAGGCTCTGGCGTTCCTTCCGTGACGATGGAGGAGTTTCAGCGCCGAGTCCGCGAAGAGGAGGAGCGGCAAGAGCGAGAGCGACTTGAGTTCTCCGAAAACCGCCGGCTGCTCGCGGAGAGCGAGCATGAACTTTCACGCCGGTACAGCGTCACGCACGGCACGTCCGTGCTCGCGCTCGCATGCATCGGCATCGCCCTCTGTGCATGGAGTGCGTGGTGGCTGTCGGGAGAACTTGCGCCCCAGAGAGAGATCGCGAGTGTTGACCTTGCTGTGTCGAGTCGTTCTGGTGACATGAGCGCGCGCGAGGAAGCAGACCCCACTCCGATCGTCGCGCTTCTGCAACGCGCACCGCAGGATGCGACATTTCATGCAACCGTTGCCACACGACTTCAGGATCGTGGCTTCACTGCGGGTGAGGCACTCGCAGAGGCGAAGCTCTTTACCGAACGATTCAAAGTAGACACCTCCAACGGGGCGTTTGTGCATCTCACTTATGTCGGCGACGCGCGTGCGCGCACGGTGCTTGACACGGCAACCACGACACTCGTGCAGGAAATCAACAAGGCGCCTGAACGCAAACAGGACTTTCTCCGCGTGTCGATTGCTGGGCTGCGACAAGACTCGGGTCGCGTGGTGTTTAGTGAAGGGCGTGCAATGTCAGATCCGGGCCGTTCTCTTCGTGCAGCGAGCATCTTTGGAATCGGGTTTGGTATTGCGCTTTGTGTGGGATTTGGCGGTTGGGCGGTTGCACGCCGCACGCCAAAGACGATGGAGTCGCTCGACGATTGATGAGGTTCGGCAAGCAATGAGGAAGTCGCCGAAATCTTGCGAGTTTCGGGATTCCTCAATGAAGTGCGCCTCCGCATCCGCCGACAAGAGAGGGGAATACACGGCGCACCCACGGACGGGTGTCTCCGGAAAGGGCGTTCATCCGATGCATGGATCAGCACGGCTTAGGCTTGTAGGAATCACTGGCGCGCAAGCGGCAGAGACACTCCCGCAGCCGCTCCCCTTTCCGGTGTGTATCCGCGATCTTCCGATTCACTCGCGCGCTGCATCCGAGGATGCACTCATGGCCATGGAGGCAGTGAGCCGCAAGATGAATGATCTCGCTCGTGCGCTTGGATGCACGAATCCGAGTGGCAACGATGACGGCGGACGGCCTAGCGCGGCGTAACTGCAGCCTTGACCGTCCGCCACAAGTATGTGAGGAGAAGAGCTGCTGCTCTCTAATCGAGAGTAGTAAGACGGGCGAAAGGAGACATGAGCCGCCGAGTGATCGGCGGCTCATGTCGTTTTCATTGGCTGGTGAATCACTTGCTCTTCGTGGGTGCAGCGCTCGGCGCGGGGAGTAGCGCCTTCATCGTGAGTGGGTCGCGCAGCGGCAGGTGCGTTGTGCCGTCCTCGCTAAACCTCGGACGATCGGCGCCAGCCGCGGGGTCGCCGTTACTGATGGTGCCCCAGTCGCCGACGATGAACACGGCCATCGAGGTTGGATCGAGGTATTTCTTCGCGACGGCTTGTACATCTTCCGCCGACACGCGACTGATGTTCTCTCGGTAGGTGCGCCAGTACGCTCCGTCCCGCTTGGTCATTTCGTCATTCACGAACACGCTAAGCATTTGCGGCTTCGACTCAAAGGTGCGTGGGAAGGTCTCAATGAATGACTTCTTCGCCGTTTCGAGTTCTTCCGCGCTGACGGGCTGGTTGCGCATCTTCTCAAACTCGGCGAACACCGTCGACTCCGCTTCCGCCACTGTCGCATTCTTGGACTGGAATCCGGCACGGAATTCACCGGGATACCAAACGCGCGCCGACAACTCACTGCCCGCGGAGTACGCGAGACCCTTGTCGCTGCGCACACTCTTCATGATTCGGCTGGTAAATCCTCCGCCACCAAGGATCTCATTCATCACGAGGAACTTGAAGTAGTCCGGGTCATCCCGTGTGATCGATCGTGCGCCGATGAAAACCTTGCCTTGCGGGATGTCCTTCTGGATGTGGTAGAGCCCAGGAGTGAACCGTGCAGTCGGCGAGGGTGGATCACTGACGGCCGCGCCCGCGGGCCATCCGGAGAGCGCGCCTTCGAGGTTGGCGAGCATTGCCTTGACTTCAAAGTCGCCGCTCACGGCGATAATGAGGTTGCCGGGATGCAGGATCCGCTGCGCGAACGCACGCATTTTTTCCGGCGTGACACTCGCGATGCTGCTCGCCGTTGGCTCAGCAGACTCAAAGTGGTCCTCGCCATAGAGCAGCATGGACCACTCTCGATCGAGAATGGACTCTGCATCATCGTTGCGCTGCTCCATGCTCTCAAGCGCCTCTTGCTTGCGCAAGGCGAGCTGCTCGACATCGAAGCCGGGATTTCGCAACATCTCCATGAGCAGCGCAAGACTCTCGTCGAAGTTCTGCTTCAGGCAATTGATGGAGGCTTGCGCGTTCGTTGCTCCAATCTGGACGCTGATCTCGCTCGCAAGAAAATCAATCCGTTCATCAAGTTCGGCGGGGGCGAGAGTTGTCGTTCCGCCCACCCGAAGCATCGCGCCGGTCAATCCCGCAAGACCTGTTTCGCCGGGTCCTTCACGGTAGCTCCCGCCCTTGAAGTGCATAGAGAGGTCGATGAGCGGAAACTCGCTGCTAGGCGCGAGGAAGACGGTGACCCCGCACGGAAGTGTGTGGCGATACGCGCTCGCGGTTGGTGGTTCAAATCGGAGTGGGGAAAAGGTGAGCGACTCGGGACGCGCAGGGATTGATGCTCGGGATGAGTCGGTTTGGGCTGCGACCTGCATCGCGAGTGCGAGCGCGCAGAGCGTTGAGAGTGTTTGCATGGGGTGACCGAACGGAGGCGTGAATGAGTATGGACGGCGTGGTGCGTGGTTCATGGCGTGCCCGCCCCGGTCTTGTTCGCCGCCGCAGCGTCGAGTTCGTTGAGTCGCTCGGTCATCTTCTTGAGCATGTACTCGATCGCCGGTTTCATCGGCGGAGGAACCTGACTCGCTTGGGCAGACACTTCGGCGATGCCACCTCGCAACTTCTCCGCATCCGTCTCCGCGGCGATTTTCTTCAGCGCGCCCTTCACCATCTGTTGCAGTTGGGGTGGGAACGCGGCAATCTCTGGGTCCTCGGCTTCTTGCGTGCTGCCCGCTTTGCGCGTGTACACCGCCACACTGCTGTTGTTGGGCGTGAGGTAGTGCTTGGCGACGCGTTGCACATCTTCCGCAGTGACCGCGGCAAGTTTGGGTGGACCGGTGTTGATCTCTTCCCAACCACCAAGGGCTTCGAGGTACCCGAGTTGCACAAGGAGGAGGAAGTTGGCGCGCAGGCGTCGGTAGTTCTCGGCGGCAAACTGGTTTTTCACTTTCTCTAACTCCAGCGCAGGGACGAGTTCAGTCTGGATCCGTGCGAGTTCTTCCTTCCATGCCGATTCGAGTTCCAGCGGCGTGTGATCGCCCTTGACCTCGGCAGTGAAACTGAATGCCCCCGCGTACTTGCGTGCATCGAGTGCCGCCTCCGCTGAACTCGCGACTTCGCGGCCCTCCACGAGCCCCTTGTAGAGGCGTCCGGTGCGACCGTTGAGAATCGATGCGAGGACTTCGAGCGCGTATCCGTCTTTGTGTCCGAACGGCACAGCGTGATAGCGCACTTCCACCGAGGGTTGGCACTCGCACGATGCAATCATGCGCTGCTCGGCGAGCTGCGGAACTTCGAGTGTGACGACCGGCGGCGCCGCGGTTCCGGGAGTGAGCCGGCTGAAGTACCGCTCAATCAACACGCGCACTTCACCTGGGTCAAAGTCGCCGACGATCACTCCGCAGAGATTGTTTGGCCGGTAGTAGGTGTTCCAGTACTTGAGCGCCTCTTCCATCGTGTAACTGTTGAGGTCACTCGTCCAACCGATCACGGGCCACGCGTATCC
>SXUJ01000120.1 GCA_005790565.1 Planctomycetia bacterium | reverse complement strand
CGCAGCGCTCAAAGATCCCAAGAGCGTCGCGCGTCACTTCGTTGCGGTCTCGACGAACGCGGAAAAAGTCTCGGCATTTGGAATCGACACGAAGAACATGTTTGGTTTTTGGGATTGGGTTGGCGGTCGATACTCCATGGACGGGGCCATCGGGCTCTCGACGATGATCGCCGTAGGGCCAGCGCAATTCACCGAAATGCTCGCGGGATTCCATGACATGGATGAGCACTTCCGGACGGCGACGGCGGAACGAAATCTCCCCATCCTGCTCGCGCTCATTGGCATCTGGAATCGGAATTTCCGTGCCCACTCCACCATGGCGGTGCTCCCCTACTGCCATTACCTCCATCGATTCAGCGCGTACCTACAACAACTCGAAATGGAATCCAATGGCAAGCAAGTGCAACTCGATGGAGCACCGGTTGCGTGGGAGACATGCCCTTCGATCTGGGGCGAACCCGGCACGAATGGCCAGCATGCGTTCTATCAGATGATTCACCAAGGGACTTCCCCGGTCCCCTGTGACTTCATCCTCTTCGAAAAGTCATTGCACGACCTCGGTGCCCACCAAGACATGCTCGCGGCGAATGTTCTCGCGCAAACCGAAGCGCTCGCGTTCGGAAAGACTCGTCAAGAAGTGCTCGCGGAGGGCGTGCCCGCTTGGCTCGCTCCGCACAAGACATTCCCGGGCAATCGCCCTACGAATCTCCTCCTATGTGACACCCTCTCGCCGCGATCGCTTGGGCGATTGATCGCGCTGTACGAGCACAAGGTGTTTGTGCAGGGTGCGATTTGGAATGTCAATTCCTTCGATCAATGGGGCGTCGAACTTGGCAAAGTACTCGCGAACCGCATCATCCCAGAGGTATCCGCGCGCAGCGCCCCATCGCTCTCGCACGACAGTTCCACCAACGCGGCAATCAGACACTTCCGCAAATCGCGCGGACGCGCCTAACCTGTTGATCGCGACGGGCGACACGCCATGAAACCCGCACCCGCCGACCCTGAGTACGGCGACGCTTGTCAGGCGCAACCGCACGCATCCAAATCTGCGGAGCACCGCACGCGAGGCTGTGTCAAGCTATCGCTGCGCTTGACGATCGCCGCAGTTTCGCGATCGAGTCAATGATGACGGTCGCAGCGCGATCAAGTTCGAGTTCGCTCGTCTCTCGCGAGAGGCTGAAACGGATAGAGCCGTGTGCACGCTCGGCAGTCACGCCCATTGCGAGCAGCACCGGTGAAGGGTCGAGCGAGCCGGACGAACACGCTGCGCCAGCCGACGCGTAGACACCCCGCTCCGATAGGAGGAGCAGAATCGCCTCGGCCTCGAGTCTCTCGAAGGCAATGTTTGAAGTGTTCCACAACCGCTCGCACTTCGCGGCATGTGCGATGGAATGGGTTTCGGAGCAGATTTGCTGTTCGAACGCATCCCGTCGCGCGGCGAGTTGCGCGGAGTTGCCGCTGGCGAGAAATGCCCGCGCGCAATCGGCCGCGACGCCGAACCCAGCGATCCCAGGAACATTCTCCGTGCCACCTCGGCGACTCCGCTCCTGCGGTCCGCCCGTTTGCTCTGATTCGAAGTGTTCGCCGCGGCGCACAAAAAGTGCTCCGACTCCCTTTGGTCCATGAAACTTGTGGGCTGCGAAGGACGCAAGGTCGATCTGCAGGGAGGCGAAATCCGTTGGCATCTTGCCCACCCACTGCGTGGCATCCGTATGAAATCGAACCAAATGTCGGCGACAGAGCGCGCCGAGTTGGGCGATCGGAGAGATCGCGCCGGTCTCATTGTTGGCCCACATGAGAGACACAAGGGCGACTTCCGCCGCGCGTGCCTCGAGCAATCTCGCGAGCGCGTCGATGGACGGAACTCCGCCCTCTCCGCCGTCCAACCAAACGACCTCCGCGAGTCCGTTGCGCTCTAGCGATTCCGCGGTCTCGCGCACCGCACTGTGCTCAAAGCGCGTCGTCACGAGTACGCGGCGGCGCGGATTCGATTGCATCGCGTGCGCAATCGATCCTCGAATGGCAATATTGGCGCCTTCCGTTCCACCAGAGGTGAAAATGAGTTCGCGCGGCTGACACCCGACGAGCATTGCAACCGACTCGCGCGCGAGTTCGACCACTCGCCGCGCTCCGATCCCCATGCGATGCACGCTCGACGGATTTCCCCAATCATCGCCGAGTGCTCGCGTCACCGCATCCGCGACCTCTCGTAGTGGGCGCGTGGTCGCGTTGTTGTCGAGATTGATGGGATTCGAGGGGTGATGCATGCGAGGACTCGGTCGACTGGATCAATCGCGCTCTCTTGCTCCCAAAATGCACGGCGCCTTAGTCTACGGCCGCTGTGCGAGAACACGCTGAAAGGGAATTCGTTCGTCCGCTTGCATTGATAAGCACTGCAAAAGTAAAACGGCCCAACGCACCGTGGGAAACGATGCGTCGGGCCAGAATTGCGGTCGAGAGGGATCGAACCTCCACGGGTATTACCCCACTAGAACCTGAATCTAGCGCGTCTGCCAATTCCGCCACGACCGCGGGGCGGGAAAGTATACCGTGACTTCGGGCGCCATTGCCCCTCTTCATTCGATCACGGGCTGCGACGAGCGCACAGCGTACCCAATGACCTGCTGTGCGGACTTCGAATCACTGCGCAAAGAACGCAGTCGATTGCGCCACAGCCTTCGACGAACCCAGTCCGTGCGCGGTCACTTAGCCACTCAGTGACTGTCGCCGGAACCCTCATCGGACTCGTCCGCAGATGGCGCGAACTTCTTCGCCGCGGTTTCCGGCACTGCGAGCCGCTTGTCGAGGACGCGCTGGCGGATCTCCGCGAACAACTCCGGCCGCTCGCGCAGGAACTGCTTCGCATTTTCGCGCCCCTGGCCAACCCGCGTTCCCTTGTAACTGAACCACGAGCCACTCTTCTCGATCACATTGTCTTCCACCGCGAGATCCACAAGGTCACCCGAGAGCGAGATACCCTCGTCGAACATGATGTCGAACTCCGCCTCGCGGAACGGTGGTGCAATCTTGTTCTTGACCACCTTTGCGCGAACGCGATTGCCAAGGTTCTTGTCACCATCCTTGATTGCCCCAATACGACGAATGTCAATTCGCACAGAAGCGTAGAACTTGAGTGCCTTTCCACCAGTGGTGGTTTCTGGGGAACCAAACATCACCCCGATCTTGTCGCGAAGCTGATTGATGAAAATGACGATGCACTCGCTCTTCGCAATCGCGCCCGTAAGCTTGCGCAGCGCTTGACTCATCAAGCGGTCCTGCAAGCCCATCTGCGACTCGCCCATTTCTCCCTCGATTTCAGCCTTGGGAATGAGGGCTGCAACCGAGTCAATCACGATAATGTCCACTGCATTCGACCGCACGAGCATCTCGCAGATCTCGAGCGCCTGTTCGCCAGTATCGGGCTGGGAGACCAACATCTCATCGATGCTGACTCCGAGGCGCTTGGCCCAAGATGGGTCGAGGGCATGTTCTGCATCGATGAATGCCGCGACGCCGCCGGACTTCTGCGCGTTCGCAATGACTGTGAGCGCGAGCGTGGTTTTTCCTGACGATTCAGGGCCGTAAATTTCGATCACGCGGCCACGCGGAAGGCCGCGCCCACCGAGCGCGAGGTCGAGGCTGAGAGCGCCCGTCGAGACAGATGGGATCGGAAGAAGCGCGTCTCCATCCAGTTTCATGATCGAGCCCTTGCCGTACGCCTTCTCGATCGTGGCGAGGGCGCGATCGAGAGCAGCAAGCTTGCCCCTCTTCGCCTCCTCCGCCTTGGCGTCAAGTTTTGCATCCAACTTCGAGTCACGCTTCATTGGGGAATTGGCTTCGGGTTTCGTCACAACCTTCGACGATACCTCCCTCGCCAACACCTCGGCGGCTGCTGGGGCCTTCGGAGGGATCCGTCCGCTCTCGGGCCGTTTGGGCTCGATCACCGCGCGCGCCGGAGCACCTGCACTTCCGTTGGAGTGATGCGAGGCCGAGAAGGATGCGGAGGCTGCGGTGGTTGATTTCGTCATGGGCGGTTGGAATGGTGTTGCGGATTGCATGGCGGGGTTCGTCCTTGAACGGGTTTCATCAGAGGCGGGAATCAATGCTGCTGATGGTTGTGGCATGGAGTGAAAGGCTGGGTGAATATCAGGTGAGTTCGCGCTTGAATTCGCTGGTGCAAGCATCTTTTCTTGTCCCTCTAAGTATGGCTCATGCAGGCGTCATGTGGTGTCGCGTCGCGTCGAAATCGGGGCGTGTTGGGTGGGGGTTCCGAGGCGAGTTTTCACCGATTCCGAGATCACATCCGTGCAAAGTGCAACTGAGCAGTCCTTCATGGGCGAGCCTCGAGTGAGCCTCAAGTGAGCCTCAAGTGAGCCTCAAGTGAGCCTTGACCTTTCCAAACGGCCGGGTGCTGCCGTTTGGAAGACTTGGCGACCGCTTCAAACTCGCTTCGAGACAGAGGTACAGGGATCGATTCAGCCTCGAGTCAGAGTTGGCTCGGCAAAAATCCCTGCCTGGCTGACTGACTGACTGACT
>SXUJ01000119.1 GCA_005790565.1 Planctomycetia bacterium | reverse complement strand
GCATTCGTTTCGATTGCCGGCAGTTGAAGGGACTGTGCGTCGCCTCCGTCGAGCCGCACCTTGACGAGGCGGGAAGTCGGCATCATCGCGCCGAGTTCGGGCACCAGTCTCGTCTTCACCACACCAGAAACTGCGTTCCCTGAATCGAAACGGAAGACAACTTCCCAGTGAAAGCTCGGCTCGAAGACCGAACCGATGGGTTCCGACGAGACCACAGAGATCCCATCAAGCGCGCCATAGCGTTCACGAACCGCGCGTGCGAAATTTTCTCGGCAAGTCGCGTCGACGCCGGGTGCATCAACCGCAAAGAGCGAAACACTCGCTGCCGCCGGTGACGCGCCGTCTCGAGGCGCGGCCCCCTCTTTCAAAAGCGCGGTCACACTTGTGCGCATCTGGGCCTCGTATCCGTCGAGCATCGAAAACGCGAAATTTTGAAGGGCGAGTGAGGTGACGATTCCAACACACCCCACGACGATGCCTGTGATTGCAAAGTTCCTCCCTCGCAGCAGGCCTTGCGAGCGACGGACGCGCTCGTTCGCGATGAAGCCGAGCATGACTGCCGCGGCGGCCGCAGGAATCGCGCAGCAACCAACGATCGAAAGGCTGAACGATGCAATGGCAAGACGGCTGAGTCGAGGGCGCGAGGCGATCTTGGGACGCGCACCCTCTGGCTCCATCGACTGATCTTGCTGCACATTCTGGTCCATCTCCTTGAATGTACCGCAGCGCGACAGCATCCATGATTCCCCTCACAAGGGACCGACAGCGCGAACTTCCATCGGTACACTGAGTTCGTGCAAGGAAGCCACGCAAGCCTCGATTCCCACACAAGTATGAAGACGATCCCTTCGGAGGCGCCGCTTGCGCAGTGGCTCGCGGGGAAACGGGTCACCGTCATGGGACTTGGACAGTTTGGGGGTGGCGCGAGCGTGACGCGCTACCTCGCCACGCGGGGTAGCAATGTGTTGCTTACCGACAGCCTCGTGCCCGAGAAGTTGACGCAATCCATCGCGAGCGTGCAGGACCTCATCGATGCCAACTCCGTCACCCTTGCGCTCGGTGGTCATCAACCAGCGCAATTCATCGACACGGATCTTGTGATTGTAAATCCTGCCGTTCGAACACCGTGGAGCAATCCCTTCGTTCGCGCCGCGATTGACGCAGGTGTTCCGATCGCGACGGAGATTGAACTCACGATTCGCGCCATGCAAGAACGCGGCGTGACGCACTTCGTGGGTATCACCGGCAGCGCAGGAAAGAGCACCACGAGCGCGATGGTTGAAGTGGCCGTTCGTGCTGCACTTGCGTCCGTCGCCTCGTCCGCGAAAGTACACTTTGGTGGAAACATCGGCGGCTCGCTCCTCGCAGCAAGTGCGACGGCTAGCGCCGCGGATGTCGTGATCCTTGAACTCTCAAGCGCGATGTTGTGGTGGCTCGGGGAATCACTGCGCTGGTCGCCCAACATCACTGGGCTCACCAATGTGCTTCCCAATCACTTGGATTGGCATGGCTCGTTCGAGCACTACTCACAATCGAAGTCGATGGCGCGTGCGTTTCAATCTCCCTCACACGGCGACCGATTCGTCACGCACTTCGAAGGCGATGCGCGAGAAAACGCGCCGCTCTCCGCAGGTCTCTCGCCGTGGTGGAATCAAAGCGACACCCCAATCTGTTCGCGTCCTGCGACGGATGCGCTCCGTTCATGCTTACCCGGAGCGCACAATCAATGCAACGCCGCACTCGCCATCGACATCGCCATGCTGACGCTGGAACGAATGGGAATCCCCGTCGATGCGCAGACGATTGTGCGCGCTGCCGAGAGTTTTTCTGGACTCCCCCACCGACTGCAATTCGTTGCCGAAATGAAGGGAGTGCGGTTCTATAACGACAGTAAGTCGACAACGGTGGAGGCTGCGCTCCTTGCCATCGATGCATTCGACGACGCGAGGCGAGTGCATCTCATCGCTGGCGGATACGACAAGAAAGTCGACCTCACACCCATCGCAGCGCTCGCTCGCAATCTCGCAGGGCTCTATGCCATCGGCGACACCGCGCCAATCATCGCGTCGCAAGGCGGCAGCTTGTGCAAGACCCTCGATGTCGCGCTCGCTACCGCAATGGATCGCGCGAAGGAGGGCGACATCGTGCTCCTCTCTCCCGCGTGCGCGAGTTGGGATCAGTTCACAAATTATGAAGCACGAGGCGCACGCTTCTGCGAACTCTTACAGGGGCTGAACGCCTGATGGTCGACGGCTCTCACTCGTAGAGCGGTCGGCTCTTGGTTGGCAAAGGCCCACCCGCAGGGGTCCACCACGCGGGCGCGCCAAGAGGCGCGTCGATGCGGTGCATGTACTCGGGGGGCTCTTCCGCCCATTCGGGTGCTTTACGAAGCGTGTAATCGATGCGTACGCAGTCCTGCGGCGGGCAGGTGAGTTGATTGGTCAAGCGACCGGTCTGCGTATCCGATTCCCAAATCGCGTACATCATCCGATCTGGTCGCGTCACAGGATCATCACCCTTTCCGCCAAGAAAATTGAAGGAGAGTTGCTTTCCTGGCGGAATGTCAAGTTTGAAAAACGGTTGCTCCGTTCGCGTGTCGATCAGCGTGATCGTCACGGGCTTCATTTCCGTTGAGATGTAGGTGTAGCCCTGCCCCGTTCCGGGGTAGTAACTCCCCGCAGGGCGGTAGCAACCCGCCATGGAGGAGAGCAGGATGGCGCTCGAAAGCGCGAGGCCGGTCATGAGGGTGTCTGCGCGTGCGCGGTGAGGCATGGAGAGGCTCAAGGGGAAACTCGAAACAGGTCCCGGAGAATCGCAAACAGAGAAGGCTGCGACCGAAGGAGCGGTCGCGTTCAAATCCCTATCGGTTCATGGCAGGATAGTACTTGGCACTTTAGCGACCCTGGGGCGGAATCCATGATTCGTGAACTGGAGGCACAATGTCCGACCTCCCCAAGTCTCCGTCCGCTCTACTTCCCTTCCCATGTCCCTCCCCCACACTCGCATCGGTCATGGCTACGACCTCCACCGACTTGAGCCGAACCACTCCCCTGGGGGTGGCCGACCATTTGTTCTTGGCGGCGTCGGTCTTGAGCACCCAATGGGGCCAGTGAGCCACTCCGACGGCGATGCCGTGTATCACGCGGTCGTGGATGCAGTTTTTGGGGCACTTGGTTTGCCCGACATTGGACAGAAGTTTCCCGACAACGACCCCACCAATGAAGGCGCGGATAGCGCACGATTCGTGATGGCCGCGCGAGATTCGCTCAAGCGAGGCGGGTACGGCATTCTCAACCTCGATGTGACGGTGATCTGCGAGCGCCCCAAGCTCGCGCCGATCAAAGCGAGAATGATCGAGAATATCGCAAGGCTCCTTGAGATCGATCCACTTCGCGTGAATCTCAAAGGCAAGACACATGAGGGTGTTGACGCAATCGGCGAAGGGCGCGCTGTCGAGGTGCACGCGCTGGTTCTGATCGAACGCATGTAGTTCGCGTGCGGCCTCTCGTCCGAGAAGGCGAGCCTCACGGGCTCCGCCCCTCGATGGAGTACCCTGCACGCGCAAGGAACTTCTCATGAGAGCAATCGTCACCGGTCAGATTGGCGTCGACAAGAAACCCTACTTGAAGGCTGTCCGCGATGCGGCGGCGCTCAAGGGCGAGGACATCCAACTCTTTAACCTCGGCGACATGATGTATGCCGAGGCACGAGATGTTCGACCAGGCCGAATTCTCGATCTCCCACTCTCGCGCCTCGCGACCCTTCGCCGCGCAGCGTTTCGTGATGTGCTCACCGAGACACTCCCTCGAGAGGAACACCCAAATGTCATCATCAATACCCATGCCACTTTTCGCTGGCGGCACGGGCTCTTTCCAGCGTTCGATTTCGACCTAATCCGCCGTTTCGCCCCGGACATGCTGATCTGCCTCGTCGACAATGTCGAAACGGTGCATCAACGCTTGCACGCAGAGCATGACATCGACGCGACGCTGAAAGACTGCATGGTGTGGCGCGAGGAAGAGATTCTCGCGACCGAATTGCTCGCGCAGTCGCTCGGTTGTGAGAGCTCCTTCTATGTCCTCTCGCGTGGACGCCATCAAGACACCACCGAAACGTGCGCGCGGCTCATTACGCAACCCAACATGAAGCGCGTCTATCCGAGCTTCCCCATGAGCCATGTCGTCGACATGCCTGACGTGCTCGCGGAGATCGACGAGTTTCGCGCGGCACTCGCGAAACACTTCATCACCTTCGATCCTGCGGATGTCGATGAGAAACTTCTCCTTGAGCGCGCACTCACGGCCGCACGCGAAGGCGCCGACTGGATCGAGAACGCCGCCCATTCGTTTGGTGGATCGAAGAACCGCGGCGCGAGAGTGTCGGTTCGCGAAGTACTCGACATCGCCGGCGACATCGACGGGCAAATCTATATGCGCGACTTCAAGCTCATCGACCAGAGCGACATGATCGTGTCGCTTGTCCCTGAGTTGCCCAACGGTCAACCGGGGCTTTCGAGCGGTGTCGAGCGAGAGCTTCAGCACGCGTGGGAGCACACGAAGGAGGTGTTCGTCGTATGGAAGCCGAAGAAGTCTCCAAGCCCATTCATCACCGAAACCGCAACCAAGATTTTCCCCACCGTCGAAGCAGCGCTCTCCTACTTTGAGAAGAGCGGCATGTTCCAACCCGGGTGCCTCTTCGGAGGATGATTCGTGCCGCGCGTCAAACTGACCGTTGCGTACGACGGCACCGAGTTTCACGGCTGGCAGCGGCAGGAGCCGCCCAATGCGCCCGCGCTTCGCACGGTGCAAGGAGTGTTGCAAGAGGTTGTCGCAACCTTTGTTCGAGAGCCAATCGTGCTGATGGGTGCAAGCCGAACGGATGCCGGTGTGCACGCGAAGGGGCAGGTCGCGGCGTTTACAGCGGAGAGCTTTCGGGTTCCTGTTGAGCGCATCCCCTTCGCACTCAATGCCAGACTCCCACGCGATGTCCAAGTTCGCCACGCCGAGATCGTTGCACCCAACTTCAATCCCATCAGCGACGCGAAGAGTAAGTGCTACCGCTACATCATCGAGCACCTCGGTCCGCCACATCACGCGGCGCCATTGTTCGACCGCGACTTTGTCTTTACGACTCCCCATGCACTCTCACTCGCTGCCATGCAGCACGCAGCAAGCCAGCTCGTCGGGACGCACGATTTCGAGGCGTTCGCGCAGGTCTCCCACGGTCGCGAAACCACGGTGCGCACGATCTTTTCCTGTCATGTGCGCATGATCGCGCCGCGCCGATTTGCGGTTGAAGTGAGCGGAAACGGATTTCTGTACAACATGGTGCGCATCCTCGCGGGAACGCTGGTCGATGTTGGACGCGGACACCTCGACGGCAACAGCATCCCTGCGATCATCACGAGTAAAGATCGCCGCCAAGCGGGCACGACGCTTCCACCGCAAGGACTCTGCCTTGAGTGGATTCACTACGGTGTCCCTGCGGAGGTGATTGACTCATGAAGCAGTACCACGCAATCGTTGCATGCATACTGATGTTTGGAGGCCCGCGCGCCACCAACGCCCATGCGCAGATCCTCAATCTCGATGTCGCACCGAGCGGACCCGCGCTCCCAAAGTTGAATGCCGCGAGCGCGCTCGCGCAGGAACTCATCAACGAAGCGGAGCAGATTGAGCAGTCGCTGCTGCAACAGGCTGGGCACGAGCGCATCGCGTCTGAGGCACGCGCATGCTTGCGAAGAACGGGCGCGCTGCTGCTTGGCCCCAATGATGCGAGGCCATGGAGCGAGAGCGCCGCAGTTGTCGCGGGACTGCGACTCGCGCGAATGCGATCCAATGTTGAATCGCTCCTGCAGGCGTTCTCGAATGAACGGCGCGCTGAAAGTGCTGCCACACAGGCCGCATTCACGATGGCTGAACTCATCAGCGTCGATCGATCCCTCCAAGAGTTTGCCGGCAGCGCGCTGGAACTGATGCGTCGAGCGGATCCCGCGAATGCCGAGGTTCTAGGAAATGCCGCGGCCGATGCGTTGGCACCGCTCGCGGATGCGATTGTCGTGCTTGAGGGAAGGGAACTGCCCAATCCGTGGCCAAGGTCGCAGACTCGCGCCCCCAGTGGCGAGTCACTGGCGACGCTCAGCACGCTCGACCGCCCGTGCGACCCCGCGACGATTGAGCTTCGCGTCGCGAATGAAACTGGGCTCAGTGATGCGTTCCGCGATGCGATCCTCGCTTCTCTCGCGAAGGATCGTCCCCTTCCGCTCGACGCACGAGCGATGCGCATCGAGCCTCTCGTCCATCTCGCCATCAGCGCAAGGAGATCGGGCGTGCTACGGGACGCGACACTGGCCGTGCTTGAAGCGGAGTGCATCAGCGCGTGTCTTGCGATTCGCGACGGTGTCCCCTCGACCAACGCCGACAACCTCGCCGACACCGCGACGCCACGGATGCAGGCTTCGCCACTCCTTTCCATCGAACGATGCGCCGTCGAGCTTGCGTCGCTGCTCATGCAGATCAAGCAACGCATCGCACTCGATCGTGAACCGGAAAAGGTGCACGATTCGCTCCGAGTACTCGCCAATGAGTGCGCCACGGCGCGGTTTGGAACCAGCGTGGACGAGGGCGAGGCGCGCAGAGCAGCGCTCGAACGCTGCAACGAGGTGCTCTCGCTCGCAATCATGGCGCGTATGCAACCGGCGCACGACTTCGGGCGCGAACTCCAAGACATTGCATTGCAATTGGAACGGGACTCACGCAACGCGGAATTGTCGGCACTGCGGAGCCTCGAACAGATCGCATCCGGCGCCACATCTTTCGCGGATCCTGAGACGGTGAGCGCCCTCGAACGCGTGCGATCGCTCACCATGGATCGCCTTGATCTCAAGGAACTCTCCAACACTGTCGACCGTATCACTGCGCTCAAACCTTCACTCGCCGTCGAAATGGATCGGCGGGCACGATTGATCGCGCGACTCCTCGTCGATAAGTTCAAGCGACCCGACGCGATCCGCGCCCTCAGCGCTTTGCGAGATCAGACCGCGCAATACGCGCCGTTCCCGCTCGAAACCCGCCTCAAACGCGATGATGCAGCCCTCACGGATTCCTGTGGAAGCTCGTGCGCCGCGATTGGGGAGATCGGAGGCGCACGGCGAATCGAATGGGCGCAGAGTTGGGCTCGCGGCGACACCGACTCGTCCGCATTTGCGCGTATGGACCGGTTCGTAAGACTCACCCGGGCGCTGCGCACTATTGCAGGACGACCGGACTCGACAATTTCGCGACGCGTCACGGACTCCATTTCGATGTGGGGAAACTGGTGTGTCTCTCGCGCGGCCTTTGTTCCAGCAACCACCGATGGAGCGGCTCTCCTGCGACTCGCGTGCGCGTCGTTGCTCGCTGGGAGTGAGGAGCAGTTCGATGCGGACCTGAACCGCCTTGAAGCAACAATCCCGATCGCGACACTCGTCGAGTCGCTCGGCGCGGTCGGCGGTTCGTACATCAACGCGCCAGTCGCCGCCTCGAGCGATATTGCGCCTCTCGCAGTACGCGCGCCAACCGACGCATGGCTGCTTTCAGAGCGCGCACGATTCGCTGTGCTGTGTCGATCGCTGCTTGAACTCGAAGGAGCGCGCACGCGCGGCGACGCGACGCTTGAGTTGTCGCTCCGCGCGTTCGCGAGTTCCATCGCCCAAGACCTCAACAACATCATCGATCCGCCCGCGAAACCAACGGGACAGATTCCATCGATCGATGCGGCAATCGCGCCGCCACAGAAGATCCCCGCGCGTGGAGCTCGTGGTGTGGGGAGCGCGCCTGCGACAACGCCCGCTGTCACCCCCACCAATGCGCCGAGCACCTCGCCACGAATCCCCGCTGCGACGAAATCCGTGACAACAAAACCTGCGCCCGTGGAAGGAACGAAACCCCCAAGCAGCGAGGATGAAGCACCCACCGGTACTCGCGTCCCCCGAGTGGACAGCAAGGATCGGGTTCCGCGGCTGCCAAGGCAGGGATCGCCGACAGATCCGACCCCGAGTGACCCCAAGAAGGACACGCCGACATCATGACTGCCGCCGCGAAATCAGGTCCCATGCAAGCGAACCATGCATCGCCCCGCGCGCTCCGCGTGGTAGTCGTTGCGCCGCATCCTGACGACGCAGAGCTTGGTATGGGCGGCACGATTGCGCGGCTCGTGGCGGAAGGGCACGCGGTGCTGATTGTCGACATGACCGATGGCGAGCCAACACCCATGGGGTCGAAGGAAAAGCGTGCCGCCGAATCGCTAGAAGCGACGCGCGTACTCGGTTGTGAACGCCAGCAACTGGGCCTCAAGAATCGCGAGGTCGTCCACACGCTCGAAGCGCGCCACGCCCTCGCATCCGTGCTTCGAGCGTGGCGATGCGACACGATGTTCGTTCCTCACCCCGAAGACGCGCATCCGGATCATCGCGCCGTCACGAGAATTGCAGAGGACGCGCGCTTTGACGCGAAGTTGACCAAGAGCGCGATCCCAGGAGAGCCGGTGCATCCACAACGACTCTTCTACTACTACTGCACGCACCTTCGCGCAATCCCGATTCCGAGTTTCGCGATCGACACCTCGGCGTCTCTCGAGAAGAAGCGCGCCTCGATTCTCGCCTATCGCAGTCAGGTCATCGACCACGCGCCCAACCGCGGCCTTCTCGAATGGGTCGAAACGCGAGATCGGTTCATCGGAAGTCAGATCGGAACGAGCGCCGCGGAGCCGTTCTGGTCACGCGAGCTTCTCAGTCCGGTGGATGTTTCGGCGCTCATGCCTCGCGAACGCGGCGGGCTCTGACGCGATACCGCTGCCTCCTTCCCCGACCGCACGGAGTCAGTCGCGGCGACACGCCGCAACTCCATTTTTCACTCGAACTCGATGGCGGGGTTCCCTCCAACCAAAACGATCGTGAACTCCGCCCCTACTCACTCCCGCAAAACGGATGCAATCCCGAGCTGCACAGGCGTCGAGACAATGTCTGGCGCGTCGAGCGGAATGAGGCAGAGATGGCAATTGAGGCAGAGTTGGTCCAACCCCGACTGGCCATAGGCGATAGAGTCTGCGCGTCTCTTATCACACGCTCCCTCATGCGCGCGATTGAAGCAACTTTCCGACTGAGTCCGGCAGCATTTCACGGCACGACCCATTGATGATGGACGCTTTGTTTCAGCCTCTTGCGGATCTCGCAGCTCTCCCATCGGCGACGAGTTGGGCGCATGAAGCCACATCGAGCATGCACTCGCTCCTCGCGCAGGCAGGAGGAGGTTCGGTCCAGGGCGTGACACCGCCTCCCGAAGAAATCCTGCAGTCGACACCCGACTCGCTTCTGCTCGCTTGGCTCAATAGTTACGGCGCGACATTCATCTTCTTCGCCTTCATTGTCTGCGGGATCGGCCTGCACATCTCCGAAGATTTTCTCTTGATCCCTGCCGGTGTCGCTATCTATCACGGGCAGATGCAGTGGGGCGAGACACTCGCGGCGGCGTACGCAGGACTGGTGATCGGCGACACCGGGTGGATCTGGATGTGCCGTCACTTTGGAACCCGCATCATCCACAGCAGGCGACTCAAGCGGATGATGCACCCGCGCCGCCTGCTCGAAGCGAAGTATGCGATGGAACAGCGCGGCACAATCGTGCTCATCCTCGCACGCTTCATTCCCGGAACTCGCACGGCGGTGCTCACGATGACCGGTGTGCTCCATGTCCCATGGTGGAAGTTCTTGGTGGTGGAGATGCTCACCGTCGCCGTAACGGCACCAATCCAAATCGGCATCGGGTGGATCGGCGCTGCTGGATACGACCACGCCAAGGCACTCGGAAGTTTGCTCACGATCGGATTTGCCGTGACCGCGCTCGCTGTCGGCGCGTGGTTCGTTTGGACTTGGAGGAAGGAGTCGCGCGCACGACGCGGACCGCGGCCTCGATCTCCGGTCGCGTGGCTTCGCACATTCGGCGCAACCCCGACCCCTCGCGCATCGAAGACACACGCGAGCAATCCGCCTAGCGCGTAACGTCTCGCGCAGGGCTCGCCAAAATCAAGACGCATTCGCCATCCTTCGCCGAGCATCGCCGGTTCGAGCGCGCACTCTGCGACTGACCCAATGCACGAATTGTGTTTGTCCAATCCCGACCGAGTCGCGGCGTCGCAGAACCCCCAGTTAGGAGTGCCAAGCAAGCCGAACTCCCTTCGGCTTGTTCTGAACTCCATTCCGCCCTGCACAGACGGAGAGCGTCGCAGCCGTGATGGAGATCATGAGCACGCCCTCTCTACGCAGCATGGAACAATGGCGCCAAGCGATGAAGTGCCTTGACTATGCGTCCCATCACTCAAGATCATGTTGAGCCGCCGGCGATGTTGAAGCGTTCGCCACGGGCCCTCCGTGAGGCGTTGGCAGGAACCGATCGCGATTCGCGCATCCACTTCGCGCTGGCGAATCTCGCTCGCGCCGCGCATACCAGTCGAGCACTTCACTCGATGCGTCAACCGCGAAATCAATGTGTTCCGACGCGCCGCTATCGGGAGGAAGCTCCGCCACCTGCTCGTCAAGGACCCGCGACTCGAGGCGGTCGTACAGCTCACGGTCAGTCAAATGATCCGTGCACTGAAGATACACGCCCCAACGCGCGAGTCCGCTCGCGATCTCGGCGATGAGGGACGGCAACGCCTCGTCCTCCACGAGCGTCGCCGGAGGAACCTCGATGCCAAGCACTCGAAGTTGCGCTCGATTGCTTGTTGTCGGCGCGCGTTCGAGGTCGTAGACGATTGTCCAGTACATGCGATCGATCATCGCCGACCCTTCCGCGCGCGCGTGCGCCACGAGCGCATCAATGCCAGCCTCTCGACGAACTCTCATGGATGCAATCGCCGCGGCAAACGCAGCCTCTTGAGCATCTCCCCGAACATCGCGAGTAGCCAACTCGAAATCCCCTGCGCCGTCCGCTGCAGCAACCTGTGCGACGATCGAGCCACCCGCCTCCCGTTGACGCGCAAGGCCCAGATTGTGCATGACTCGTTCAATCGTCAGCGCGGACTCTCCATCAGGCGGACCGTGAATCGCAGACAACGGCGCGCCCGCGACAACGCCATGTTGGCGAGCATCCCCAACAGTGGAACGCTTTCCTGCGCCCCTCCAGTTCCCTCCACCCGCCGCACCAAACTCAGCTCTTTCCGATGCTCCATTCCAACGCACAACGACTCCTTCCGGATCGCGTACACGCGCCCACCCGCCAGACGCCTGCCGTATCCCTGGTTTCCTTCGTGGCCGACCGCCCTCTGCACCTGCGCCGCTCCGATGCAACACACTCTGCACGCGAGACATTACTCGCGCATGGTGGCCACTCGAAAAACAATCCCGAAATTCGGAACAGAATTCTTGTCGCGAGACGGCAGTGTGAATCCTCCGCGCATGGACTAACCGCGCACCGTGCCACACTCGTCGAGCACTCACTTTGAGCGCGTACTGGCCTTGGCAAAGCAGTTCGCCGTGAACGCGTGCTCCTCCGGAACGAGTTCAACGAAGTCTCCGGGGAGAAGTGTTCGCCACGAACCATCTCGTGGATTGACGCCCGTTGTCTCGCTCGGCTCGATCCACAATTCGCGGATCACTGTTGTCGCTCGCAAGACTTCCGCCCCCGCGCGCCTCGCTGTGGCTCCGTGCACGAGTTCGAGCTTCGCGGGCTGCAATTCCAGTTCCGCGTCATCACCGAGAAACCATGTTGCACGGGAGAGGCGCGGTGCGCCCTCAAGATGCGCAACAAGGAGTTCGGTTCGCGGACATGCGCCATCAAGAATCGACAAAGGAATGCGTCCACGCACGGTCGCTGCGCCCAATCCCGCCTCCGCATGGGCGCGCAGCCGCACGCTGGCGGTCGCGAGTACGGCACCTGCGAAACTCATGCGACGAACCTGCGCAACAAGGTCGCGATTTGCGAAGTACTCCGAGTCCTCGAACAATCGATCATCGATGAGAACGACCTCCAGTTCGCCAAGCCCTTCATTTGTCCACGCAAAGGTTGGCTCGATCGAAAGGAGTGACCTCGCGCACGCACGACGAACCGCATGCCACGCAGGTTTTGCTCGCTGCGCGATGTCAATCAGACTCCAAGAATGTCCGGCCCAAACATCATTCCATTGCCAGATCAACGCGCCAGTCGACCGGGGTGCGTTGGCACGATGCCACCGCACTCCAATCTCCATCGCGCGCGCCTGCAGATGCTGCGCCTGCGCGACAAACTCGCGAAGCGCACGCGGCTCGCGAAATCGGCTTCGCATGAAGGGCGCCAGGTGCACATCGTCACCGCCGGTCGCCTTCTGCCGCAAGCGAAGCGCATCACCGCCGATGACGAGTGCGCTTGCAGGCAGCTCCTCCGAGAGGGTCACGAAGTTCGGAGGAGACTGATGTCCAAACTCGCTGCAAAATCGTGGAACCACGCGTCGCAGTCCTTCGAGCTTCGCCTCCGAGTCCCATGTGTGCCGATCACCCGCATTCGGATCGTTGGGGTGAACTTCCATCGACCCTGAGTATGGACTTTCCTCCCAGTAGGGCGTGCCGCCGTCGTGCGCATGGACGACACCTCCAAGGACTTCACACCAGTACTTGCGCCCCCACGACTGATTTGGCGCGAGCCGCTCCTTCCAACCCCAACTCCACCACGCGAGAATGTCTTCGTTGCCTCCGCACCACAGCGCGATCGATGGGTGCTGCGAGAGGCGGCGCACCTGGTACGCCGCCTCTTGCGAGATGAGCGATGCGAATGGCTCCTCTTCAGGGTACGTCGCGCACGCGAACATGAAATCTTGCCAGACGAGGATGCCGAGGTCATCGCAAGCACGATAAAAAGCACGCGGCATGTAGTGCCCACCGCCCCACACGCGAATCATGTTGAACCCAGTCGCGCGATAGCGCCGCATTTCTGCGCGCCAGTCGCGAATCTGCGACCCATCGAGCAACATGGGGACGAGATTGGCGCCCTTCGCGAAGATCGGCGTGTCATTCACGATGAAGCGGAAACGCCGCCCGACCTCGTCGAAGGAAGTGTCGAGCTGCACGCGCCTGGGAGCGATGCGTGCGCCGGCGGCGTCCGCCACACGCACGCCATCCCACGCGACGACATCCGCGTACCACGCAGTGTTGGCGCGTCCACCATGCTGCCACGGTTGCCAACGCTTCTCTGGTCGAATCGTCCGCGCTCGCACGGCCTCATCGAGTGGGAAGACTTCGCCGCTGGGCGAAGTCAGCGAGCACTCCAATCGGCAGTCCTCGAATTCGCCCTCAACCCCCAGCTTGATTGTGCACGAACCATCGTCGTCCCACGCTTGCGAGAGCGCGAGCGGCGCAAGTCGCGCTGCATCCCAACAAACGAAGTGTGCGCCACGAAATCCGACGCCCGCGACTCGCGGTCCCCAGTCCCAACCGAACTTGCACGCCGCACTTCGCGAAAAACAATAGGGCGTCCAATCGCCGTTGACCGGTCGCGCGCCAAGCAACGCTTGCCAGCGAAGCACTTCCGTGACAGGCGCGGCGAACCGCAAGATGAGTGGAAGCGTTCGGCCGCGCAATTCGCGAGGAATCGCGACATCAAATGGAACGAACGCGCTCTGGTGCTTTCCCAAGTGCAGATCGCCCAGAAAGACATCGCAAGTTCCATCGAGCAACTCAATGCGAAGCGCGCACTTCGATCCTTCACGAACATGCGGCACGATCGCCGCTGCCTCATACATCCACTCCGTCTTGCCAATCCACTCGCTGTCAAGCTCCGCGCGCATCGGGTCAATCGTCTGCTGCACACCGGCGCGTGCGAGTGCTGCGTGGATCGACCATTGACTTCCATCCTCGACCCGCACGCGCGAGGGGTGCATGCGCGCCTCCCCTTCGCCACCCACGGCGACAACAGACCACGCGCCAACGGGGGCTGGGAATGCTCGGCGGAGTTCACCCATGACCGATCTCGTGCGAGGTTTCGTCCACGCTCCCGTCATCCTGCGCATTCGCGCCTCGCGCCTTCAACAATCGCAGCATGCGTGCAAGATCTCGGAAGCCACCAATGGCGAACCACAACACAACCGAGGTGCCCACAACGAGCGTGAAGTAGGTGTATCCATGCCAGAACGAGAGCCACGCCGCATCCTCGAATGGATAGAGCACGATGATCGGCGTGCCGATCGCGAAGAGCATCGTTCCGGCGATCGGCCACGCGAGCGTGACCCATGTCACGACTCGATCCCATCCCGTAAAGTCGCGATCGATGCCGATCTTCTCCCAGAAGCTCCGCCGCTCGTCGGCGCCAATGGCGCGCTCCGTCTCATCGTTGTCCTCCGACACCGCGTACTGCCCTCGGCGAAGCAGTTGATCGAGGTCGAACCGCTGGCGTTGCGCGATCGAAACGGCGACATACGCAAGCGTTGCAAGGATCATGGCTACAAATCCGAGAACCTGACCGTTGAACTGGTCTACGAGCAGGAGTGCTTCGCGCAGAAGACCGGGCGCCCCTTCGTTCCAAGCTTGCCAAGTGCCACCGAACTCCTTCGTGAAAATGCCCATGCTCGCGCACGCCATGCCACTCAACATTCCCGCCCACGCCGCGCGAGTCGTTCCCCATCGTGTGTACAGTCCGCCGATGATTGCGCAACCCGCTCCGGCAAAGAACAAACTCGCCGTGAGATTGCAGTACATCGCGATGCGCTCGCTCGGCGAACGAAACGCAATGCTGAAACAGAATCCAAACACCGCGACAGCGAAGATCGCACACTTGATGACGAAAACATGGCGCGAGGCTCGGAGGGGCGCGAGGCCGAGACGCTGTCGCACCGGCATGATCACATCCTGCACCAGAATGGATCCCCACGAATGGAGGTAGGCATTGTCCGTCCCCAGATACGCGCCAAACATCGCGGCAACGACAAGCCCCAAGAGACCGGCGGGGAGTATCGCGCCCAGCACGACGGGCACGCGCAACTCGCTCACCTCGGTGCTTGGCAGCGCAGCGATCGCTTCTCGCACCGCCTGCCCTTCGACGGCGTAACTCGGGTGTTCAAGCATCGTTCGCACGCAGAGTGGAAGCACCAGCGTGATCAGCATGAGCACGCGGAAGCGCCATCCATTCAAGATGTTCGCCATTTTCGATTCATGCGGCGTGAGGGCTGCAGCGTTGTAGCCCTGATCCCCCTGCCACGACTTTGCCGTGTACAACAGGATCACAACCTGAATCATCCAGTAGGTGATGTTGAAGTTCTGCTCCGCCGCCATTGCGCTCGGTGCCGGATTGATCAATGACTTCCCATCCCCAACCGAGAGCAGCGTGGTTGAGAGGTCGCTCCATGGGAACTTGATCAGCAACCAGAGTGTCAACGCTGCGAACACGAGGTTGCAGAACACCCCTTGCAAGAAGTCCGTGAGCATGACGGTGACCTGCCCACCGAGGAAGATGAAGAACAGCGCCGTGCTCAACATCACCACCATCAAGGCGGCATAGGTGTCGACCGCCCAGCCGCTCACAAGGAAAGTCTCCGGCATCCCGGTGAGGTGCATCAGGAATCGCGCGGAGATTCCAGGAAAGACGCCGTAGTTCAGGAGGCCCGCCGCGAATGCGACGAAGCCGCAGAAAACACGAAACGACCGGCTGTAGCGCATTTCCAAGAACTGCGCGAGTGTCAACGCGCGGGTGCGGCGAAATCGATACGCGACCCAGCCCGTCAGCGCGAGAAAGATCATCACCGGTCCCTCGGCGAGTCCCCACCAAATCGAGGTGTATCCCACATCGTAGTTCTGCTGAAAATACCACGCGAGTGTGATGAGTCCGATGGATGCGCGCGCATCTGCAAGCGCGATGAGGTAGCGGCCCGCGCAGCGATTCGCCGCAAGGAATCCCGCCACACTCTTGCCGTACTTACGAGTGGAGATTCCGACGATCGCCAAGCCGAGGACGAGTGCGAGTGGAAAGAACCAGTCCATCAACGACATGTGCATGAATGGTGTGCCTCGGTGCGAATCAGGGACGCGCGACGATGGTCGCAATGCCAAAGGGATGGAGCTCGAATTGAATCTCGTTGCGCCTCGCGTGGAATCTCGCGCGAGACTCTCGAGAGGGGATTGGACGCTCAAACGCGTCCGTGCGCTCTGCGTATTGACACCACGAAGGAAGTTGAACACTGACGATCCCGCGAGCGCCGTGCTTTTCGACCAGCCGAATCGCGATGCCCGTGCCAACCTCACACGGTTTGATCGCGGCAATCTCGACCGCCATTGCTGGATCTGCCCTGACGCGGCACGGCTGCGCAAGGACTCCCTTGCCACGCCCCCTGCCAAGCACTGTCAACGGCCGAAGGAATCGCTCCGCCTCCGCATCGATCTCCGATGCGCGCCAATCGCCGTCGTGCGCAAGGAGCGCGTACCGAAAAGCG